>CAJMRE010000040.1 GCA_905215755.1 uncultured bacterium | reverse complement strand
GGTAGCCGTAGGACTCCTCGCCGGAGACGGCCGCGAGCACGCAGGCCTCCAGGAAGCCGCGCTTCATCTGTGCCTCCATCCGCACACCTCCTCTCGTCATATACTATGCTATACACACTATACGATGCAAGGCATTAGACGTCAACTCTCATAGCGAAGATTCTCCGGCCCCTGCGCGCTGCGAACGTGATGTCGCGGGGCGGTTGGCATTATGTATGAAACGTCAAGTAACGCTCTTTTGATCCACTTCCACTCGGCCCCATATGCCTTGTACAACGCTCCCCCTTCGACCTCGGGTTCAAGAGAGCCGCTAGGCTGGACGTGCCGGACGGTAAGGTCCTGGACGCCATGGTGGACTTCTCCGATGCCATGCGGGTCATGGGTCTACGCCGATGGAGGCCCACGCACGCGGCAGGGCTCGCCCGTCACCGCTGGTCGCCGGACGGTCCCCACGCCCCGCTCGCCAACGCGCAGGCGACAGCAGCAGTCCAGCGCTGGCTGGAGACGACGGAATGCCCAGAAGATGCGTTTCCCATCGCTGCGGCAGAGCTTTTTACAGGGGTGGCAATTTTTCCGAATGTCGAGGTCAGCTAGGCTTCGGTAGCCACCTTGGGAGCATCGACAATAGACTCTTCCTTTATACGTTCGGCATAATCGTAGGCGATACTCACAAATTCCAGTCCCGAGCAGCAGGGGTACAATTGCTGCTAATGTTGCCACCTGATGGGAGATGGAAGATGGACTGCGATGGCTACCCGCGCATTCCCATGCCGTTGATGTGCACTGCCTTTGTGCCGGGGCAGATTGACGCTGCGGTTGCAGGCATTTCCGACCCCGATTCGCGCACCATCGCCACGGCAGAAGCGCTGTACTTTCGCGGACAGGCCACACCCGCCGCCGAGACAGCACGCCCCTATCTTGACGCCACCGACCCCGCACTGCGTTATTCCGCATGCCTTATCTGCGGATATGCCAGTCTGTCGCTCAATCGTATCGCCGATGCCCGCCGCTGCCTTGCGGGCATCCTCGATACGCCAACTGACGAGGAATCGCCCGCCGTCCACGCCACGCATATCCTATTCGCCTCCGCCGCGAGCGTCCTGCTGCACTTGCCTTCCCCGCATTCCGCCGAAGAGTTTTATCCGCTTGCGGCGCATCTGCCCGAAGGCCTGCGCCTGTTCGCCAGCTACGTGATGGCGCACGCCTTGTATCTGCGTGGCGAATACGGCCGCAGCCTAGGCATGGCGGAAAATGCCCTGATCATGAAACAGGGAAGTTATCCCATCTCGGAGCTGTTCCTGCACCTGTCGGCTTCCATGGCCTGCATGAGCCTCAGGGACATCGACGCCGCAAAAACGCACTTCGGAGCCGCTTGGAACATTGCGCGTCCCGACGGCCTTATCGAGCTCATTGGCGAGCACCACGGCCTTTTGCAGGGACTCATCGAGGCATGCCTAAAAACGCAATACCCTGACGACTTCGCGCGCATCATCGAGATCACGTACCGCTTCAGCTACGGCTGGCGGCGCATCCACAACCCCGATTCGGGCGAGGACGTGGCCGACGATTTAACGACCACGGAGTTCACCATGGCCATGCTCGCCTGCCGCGGATGGACCAACGCCGAAATCGCACGCCACATGGAAGTATCGCCGGGCACCGTTAAAAACCGCCTATCAGGAGTGTATGCCAAGCTTGGTATCGGAACCCGCGCCGAGCTGGTCGCCCATATGTTGCGTTAGCGACCGGGCTGCCAAGCGCATCGAACGCGTTCCGGAACCCGGCGCTTCGCTCGATTAATTTGGACATTTTGACCCTTGAACGGCACTACCGCCACGGGGCACCTTCTCGCAAAATTGGATTATTTCCACCGATACCTGCGGGATGGGAGCCAAAGATGCTTGATCGCCGTTCGTTACTTGTTGCCGGAGCGTCCTCGCTGGCAAGCATTATGTTGCCGCGCGTGCCAGGAAGCGCAAACGCCTTTATATTGCCGTTCGCGCCCACCGAGGCCTATGCCGACGAAAAAGACCCCTTCAGGGTGCTCGTTCTCTCGCGTACCATGTTTGGTGTGGTCGTGGTCGACGTCGCCAACAAGAATACGCCCATTACGGGTGCCCAGGTCACGCTCACATCGCGCTATACCGCAGGCAAGCAGCTCACCGCCACGACCGATGACGAAGGCACGGCCATCTTTGAGATCGCGCCGCTTTCGGAAGGCTACGTGGACGAGGCAACGCTTCTCGACGCGTACGACTTTAACGGCGGTATCTCCATCAGCATGAAAGGCTACCGCGATGTCGAGATTCCCCTCGCACGTGTCCAAGGCGGCACCGCCATTACCGCACCCACACGTCCGCTCTCCGATGGCGAGCCGTACTTTCGACAGCTCACATTCGACGAATGGGACATCCAGTACGCCGACGCCACGTTTATGGCACTGCCGAAGGACGACACGGCAAACGACCAGCCCGACACGCACGCTTTTACCGTGCAGGCGCATCTGCCACAGGGTGGACAGGCAACGTTGCACATCAACAAGGTAATGCCCGTCACGGGTAGCTCGCCCGAAACCGTCACGCAGATTGGCCAAGTCAAGGCCAGCGCATCGGGCGCAGATAATCTGGCGACGTTCACACTCGAAGACAAGTTTCTCGACGCGGCATCGGGCCTTCTGGAAGAAGGGTGCAAATTGCGCTTTGTCCTCGACTATCAGGGCAAAACCTACACGCTCTCCTCCCCCATGACCGTTGTCACCGCGCCGGCGGCAAAGGCGGAATCCGGATCGACCACTATCGTCCCCACTACCATGGACCAAGAGATCACTCCGTTTGATTTCCCGGCGGCGTTTCCCGGCATCGGCGGCAATAAGTTCACGTGCTGGATGCCCTCATTCCCCATTTTGTTCGATTTCTCTTTTGCCGGGTACGTGCTGTTTGGCGGAGGATACAAACCGGTCGGCTACATGAACGATTCAGGCAATCCGGATCCGGAGTACTGGAAGAAATCGCCGCGCGAGTCGGGCGCCAAGCAGGCAAACCGCTACCTCGACGAGATGGAGGGGAAGTGGAATCAGTACAAGAGTATGAGTGCCGGTTCGGGAACCGATCCAAGAAACACTAAGCTCCTTCGCCACCATTGCACGCTGCTGTTCACGATGGATATCGCCACACAGCTGTACGGCTCGCTCGCCTACGATTGGGTGGGCAAAACCTGGGGCAACAACAACGACCCCGCATACGGCAATATTAAGGCGCTCTTTCAAGTAAGAACCGACCTCAATTGGACCGAGCAGTTTACCCTAGGACCGGTGCCGTTTTTCCTAAACGTCAACCCCTGGGTGCTGGCGAAGCTGGCGCTCGCCGTGGGTGCCCACACGCACGGCAGCGGCGCGGCGTTTTTTAAAAACATTTCGCTCGACTTTTCAAACACCTCGGGCTCATTCACCATCCAGATCGGGCTTGCCGTCACCTTTGGCGCCGGCGTTGCAGGCGTCGCTTCGTCTGCCGTGCGCGGCGCCGCATCCCTCACGCTGTTCATTGGGTACGAGAAGGCAGATGGACACCAGCTTCCGCGACTGCGCGTAGGTGCAGACGTCGATGTCGATGTGATACTCCAGTTCGTAATGTTCAAGTGGACCACCAAGGCTTGGTCGGGGTCGTGGCCCACACTCCTCGATTCGTGGAATATGTCGGTGAACAATGGCAACCAGTATGTGCTCCAGCGCTCTGAGCTCGCATTGGGTGGAGATACGCCTTACACGTTGGATATCCGCTTCGGCACGCCCGGCAACATCAAGGCGGGCGGCGTGCCGCAATTTATCGCATCGGCCACCATCGTCACCAACGCCGAGCTGCTCGCACGCGCCGAGGTTAAGGCCACTGCAAGGAATGTCGAGCCTACCGTACGCGATTGGGACCGGTCGGTCACGCGCATTGAGCTCGAGGCGGATGCAGAAAGCGACGACACGGGACAGATCGAGCATTTCGTCCACGCACTGATAGAGAACGACGAAAACGCCGCGCCGATGTATGAGTACACCTATATCGGTCAGGCAACAAACGCCGTTGCGGACCCGAACGCCAATTCTGCCGGCGTGTCGGAGGACGAGCGTGGCGGCATCAAGCCCTCGAGCGACAACGTGCTCTTTTCCGGCGTGCTCAGCGAAGCCCACATGAAGCTGGCAATGATTGCCGGCGTAGAATGCCTGTTCCGTATCGCCTCGGTGCGCTACGGCGACAATGGTCGCTCGCGCCTGGTGGTGCATACAAAGACGAACGGCACGTGGTCCGCTCCCACGCCCGTGGACTTTCCCCTTGGGTTTGGCGAGGGCGACGTGGAGCGCGACGGCATATACGATTACGACTTCGACGTGGTGGAATATACGGACGGAGGAGGAAACCAGGACGCCTACGTGCTGCTGATCTCGGGCGAGCGCCCCGCCGGCGACAACACCCTTTTCGATACGGCGAGCACATCCGGCATACTATCCGTTGTGCGCCTGCGCATCAGCAACGACGGAGTTCACGTGATGTCGCACACGTCGTGGCGCAGCATCTCGCGCGGCCGCCTTCAGGAGGATGGCTACCATTGCCTGCAGTGCCCGCGTATCACGGTGGGCAAGACGCTGGTCGACGGGCGCCTGTCGGGTGCCTACCTTCACCGCCGCGGGACCACCGCAGAAAAGGCGCTCGGCAGCGAGGCTGAGGTTGCGCTGGAGTGCTTTACCCTATGGTCGGACATTTCGGGCGACAGCCTGACGTTCCGCCAAGTTCTCAGCTTTCCGCAAGCACCGTCGAGCATCGAGCTGGGCGCGTCCGAGAATATCAATGGCAAAATGGTGGTGCCCGTTGCATACGAGACTGCAGGCGGTTGTGGCTGCGCATCGTACGCCGTGATCGGCCAGTCCATTGCGGGCTGGGGCGTTATGTCGCCAGATGTCACAGTGCCCCACGCGGTGCCGTGGCCACAACATTCGGGCTTTTTGGCAACCGTCAACGAGCAACTGCAGCATATTACTTGGACGCGAGGCGCATCGGCCTTTGCAACGCAGCCCGTGGGTGCCGCAGGCTGTGGCCCAGCATCGTTTAGCGTAAGCAACAACGGCAGGTGCGTGCTCTATGTAGAGAACACCGATGGCAAGGTGGGACAGACCTACGACGAAGAAGGCAACCCGGTAGCAGTGATGGGCAAGCACTTCCGCATCTTCGCCAGCACCTTGGCAGGCGATCTGTTTACGGAGCCGTTCGTGATGTGCGAGCTAGACCATCCCGTCGATCAGATAACGACATTTTTAACGTCGGGAGGCATGCTCTCCGCGCTCGCCACGCACATTGTGAGCGCGGAGAAGAGCGAGGCAGAGCTGCACGGCATCGAAGTGCCCTTGGTGGCGTGTGCCACTCCGACGGGCGCGGTCGCTACCTCGGGCGCGGTGGTGCCCGGAGCGGCAGGCGAATCCTTCATGGTCACGGTGCGAAACGACGGCAACACCTTGCTGACCGCCGGCACGATCGATCTATACCGAGAGGGCTCCAGCCAGCCGTTCTCCAGCGCATCCATCGGATTCGGAATGAACGCACGCATGGCTTCGATCTACGATCCAGAGCTTGCCGAGGACGCTTCGGCCAACGACATGGCACATGTGAAGTACGCGCTCGAGACGCTGGGCGAGCGCTTCGCTACGCACCCGCTGGCAGCCGACAGCGGCAACGCCGTGCTGGCACCGGGTTGCACGGCACAGTTCCGCATGAGCTTCGCCATCCCCGAGAGTTGGAGCGACGAAGTGGGCAAACGCGTAACGCTGTATGCGAAGGCGCGTAATCTGGTGGCGCTCGATCCCGTAACGCTCGAGGAAATTCGACCGGGCGCAAACTCGGCGCTGGGTGCCGTACTGCACGAGCTTCATGTGCCCGACGCGGCATGCGAACGCTCAAAAGTTCAGGTCGGCGTATGCGACAGCGCGGATACGACGGGGCTTCACGATGCACCGATGACGGCGGACGGCGGTGGCGACTCGAGTGGCGGCGGTACTGACAAGGGCGGCGGCTCCGGCGGAAGCAGCTCCGGCAGTGGCAAGGACCACAGCAATAACAAGCGCTCCGGAAAAGCGGGCGCGCTCGCTGGCACGGGCGATGTCAATGCTCCCCTTACGGCAGCCGCTACAGCACTCGCCGCGGCAGGCGCCGGCCTCATCGCCTACAGCGCCCGCCGCACGGCGCTCGAAAAAGACACCGCCAATGAGGTCAATTCGGATAGGTCTCGCTAGCTCCTAGTTACTTTTGTGAGAGACGCCGACTCGGCTCATCGAACACCAAAAGGGCTGGCCCTGATAACTCGGAGCCAGCCCTGAGTCGCCTGACGTGAGACTCGCGGCGTTACTTGAGCTTCAGCGCCTCCATCATGGGCACGGCAGCATCCCAGTCGATCTTCCAGCCGATCGACACGCGGACGGTTTCACCCGTTGCGGGAGCCGTCGCAAACAGTGTATGGCCGTTGTCGGGACCGGTAAAGCGCAGCCACGTTATGCCGTTGTACTCGACCTGGTCGGTTGTTGTCTCCTTGCCTTCGTAGATCTGCTCTAGGCTTGCAACCTCTTCCTCCGGCGAGCGCGGGAAGATGTTGATGTTCAGGCGTCCTCCAGTCTCGTCGTGGAAGAAGTCTGCCTTTTCGTGCTCTTCGTTGGACGAATCCAGCGTGTACCCATCGGCGGCCTCGATACTGTACGATGCGCAATCGATGCCGGTCATGTTGGCCGCGTCACCAGAATCGGCCACACCGCCGGCCGCCTTGAACTCCTTGGTCTCGCATCCCGTGGTGTCAAAGTGCATGGCCTCATGATTCTTGGCAGGGGCATAAGCGTCTACGAACTCGACAGTGATGGGCCCGTAGTACGCCGTCTTGGGCGCCCAGAAATACACGTACTCAACGGTCTCGCCCGGGCCGATATCTGGCCTCTCGGAAAGGTCGATGCCCTCGTGCAGCTCATCGGGAGCCTCGCTTGCAACGTAGTCGAGCACGGCCGCCTTGCCGGAAGTAAACAACGGGTCGCCTGCCTCAAGATCGCCCTGGGCAGCATGCACGTTAAAGGAACTGAACGTCCTGTTCTTTGTGTTGTTGTTGGTAATCTTGATGTGCAGGTAAAAGCCGTCCTGCAGCTTGGCATCGCCGCGATAGAACGTACCGTGAGCCACAGACTCATTGGTAATGCCTGCTACCTCAACCGTCTGCGAATCATAGGCCTTGGCCTTCTTGGACTTCTCCTGCACAGGCGCGCTCCCGCCCGAGCCACTCGGCGCATTACCGCCGCAGCCAGCAAGCGTACACGCCAACACAGCCGAAAGTGCCACGGTGGGAATTCCTAACAGCAGCTTCTTCGTCATGGGCTTCATCATCCTCACCGCTCCTTTCGCTTGCAGCTCATCCGTTGCCCGAGGCCTTCGTCGCCCCGTGGCATCGGCTTCCACAATGAGCGTATGACGAAACACGGCGCCGGCGAAGTGACCCGTGGCCCAAATAACGCCCCGTTAGACCCCCTTTCAGACCAAAAGGGCCCCAGTTCGCATACCCTCGGCCCACAAAACGAGACGCATGTCCCAATGTTCGATTCAATCCAACAATCCGCACGACACGTTTTCGACAACGTATCCAACCGCAAACGCAGCAAGACGCATTCGGCCGCCTTCAAATTTACTCGGGCAGAACCGACTCGGTTTTGTCCGAGTAAACTCGAGCATAAACTGATCCATGCGATACAATTAACTCGGACAAAACCGAGTCGGAAGGAACCGAGTAAGTGGAATTTATTGGCAGGGAGCGTGAGCTCGCCCGTATTAAGAAAACGCTCAAAGCACCCGAGCAGCGCAATGTTCTCATTTACGGCAGGCGTCGCGTCGGAAAAAGTGAGCTCATCAAGCAGGCGCTAACCGATTTGTCGGACGTCGCAACGGTCTATTACGAGTGCCGCCAAACCTCCGAGGCAGACAACCTCGAGAGTCTGTCCATCCTTGTTGCTGAAGCGCTGAGCTTTCCTCCGCTCGCCTTCACAGGCATCCGCGAGCTCATCGAATTTCTGTTTGCCCAAGCTAAAGACAAGAACATTACCCTCGTTCTCGACGAATACCCCTACTTGAGAGATGCGGTTAAAGGCCTAGACAGCATTCTTCAGACCTCAATCGACGCCCACAGGGAAGACTCACGTTTAAACATTGTCCTGTGCGGCTCCTACGTTGAGATTATGAAATCCCTCATCGAGCATGAAAGCCCCCTCTACGGGCGAATTGATCTCGCGCTTGAGCTTAAGCCCATGGATTACTTTGACGCTGCGAAGTTCTATCCCGCGTTCTCGCCCGAGGACAAGGTGCGGCTCTATAGCGTTTTTGGCGGTATCCCCTTTTACAATCGCCTCATCGATCAATCCCAAAGCGTACGCGACAACATCATCGAGCTCGTCACGGAACCTGGCGCCCGCTTAGAAAGCGAGGTGCCGTCCTATCTCAACGCCGAGATCTCGAAGATGACCAACGCCAACGAAGTTTTCGGGGCTCTCGCACAAGGCTACTCCCGTTGGGGGGACGTGCTGGCACAGTCGCACGTCTCGAGCGGTCCGGCCATGGCAGACGTGCTCGACAAGCTCATGTCACTCGAAATCGTCCAAAAGCGTGCACCCATCAACGACCCTACGAACAAGCGCAAGTCTGGCTACTTTGTAGTGGATCCGCTTTCGCTCTTTTACTATCGCTATGTTTTCCGCAATGCCTCAGCGCGTCAGCTGCTCGACTCGGAAGTCTTCTATGATCGTCACGTCTTCCAAGACTTCGAGGAAAACTACGTTCCTCATATGTTCGAGGAGATCTGCCGTCAATACCTCGTGCGGCAGAACAGGACCGGCAAGATCGAACCAGCTTTCGACGCCATAGGCAAGTACTGGTACGACGACCCCGCAAACAAAACGAGCGGCGAATTCGATGTGGTAACGCAAGACCCCGAGGGCTACGCATTCTACGAAGCAAAGTTCCGCAAATCCCCCATCACGCAAAAAATGGTCGACGAGGAAATCGCCCAAGTCGAGGCAACGGGACTCAAGTGCCATCGCTATGGATTCTTCTCCCGTTCGGGCTTCGAAGCTGGCGAAAGCGATCGAACCGTCTTCATCGACCTGCCGCAGATGTTTGGATAGGACAGGACAGGTCCCTCCCGCATTCCAAGCATTCATTATCTAATCGAACGATTGTTCGATGGATTTCATGTTGGTTGGAATCGTCTGTGGGCTGGGCTATGCTACCTTGACTATCTATATGACTAAAACGCAGCAAAGGAGCACCGAGAGAGCGAGTATGGCAAAAAACACCGCAAACTATGGTAACGACAGTATCCGCCAGCTCAAGGACGAGGAGCGCGTACGCCTGCGCCCTGCCGTCATCTTCGGCTCGGACGGACTCGATGGCTGCGCGCATGCCGCCTTCGAGATTCTGTCCAACGCCGTTGACGAGGCGCGCCAGGGCTACGGCAAGCTCATCACCCTTACCGCCTTTCGCGATGGCTCCATTCAGGTAGAGGACAACGGCCGTGGCTGCCCGCTCGACTGGAACCCCTCCGAGAAGCGCTTTAACTGGGAACTCGTCTTTTGCGAGCTCTACGCCGGCGGCAAATACAATAACAACCAGGGCGGCGACTACGACTTCTCGCTCGGTACCAACGGCCTGGGCTCGTGCGCGACCCAGTACGCCTCCGAGTACATGGACGTCACGGTTTGGCGCGATGGCAACAAGTACTCCCTGCACTTTAAGAAGGGCAAGGTTGTCGGCGCCAAGAAGAAGGCACTCGAGATTGAGCCCAGCGACGAGAACCGCACCGGCACCACCATCAAGTGGCGCCCCGATCTTGAGGTCTTTACCTCCATCAGCATCCCCCACGATTGGTATCGCGAAACCATGCGCCGCCAGGCCGTGGTCAACGCCAACGTGACCTTCCGCCTGCGCATCGAAGGTGACGATGGCGAGTTTTCCGAAGAGGACTTCTGCTACCCCAAGGGCATCGAGGACTACGTGCTCGAGAAGGTCGGTACCGACTACCTCACCGAGCCCTTCTTTATCGAGGCCGACCGTCGCGGTCGAGATCGCGAGGACCTGCCCGACTACAACGTCAAGATTACCGCGTGCATGTGCTTCTCGCGCACCTTCATGATGCAGGAGTACTACCACAACTCATCGTGGCTCGAGAATGGCGGCTCGCCCGAGAAGGCCGCCCGCAGCGCTCTGACCAGTGCCATCGATGCTTACATTAAGCAACAGGGCAAGTACAACAAAAACGAGAGCGGCATCAAATGGCAGGACGTCCAGGACTGCCTGGTGCTGGTGACCAACTGTTTCTCCACCCAAACGTCCTATGAAAACCAGACTAAGAAGGCCATCAACAACCGCTTTATCCAGCAGGCCATGACGGCCTTCTTTAAGGAACGCCTCTCGACCTACCTGATCGAGAACAAAGACGCCGCCAACAAGATCATGGAGCAGGTGCTCATCAACAAGCGTTCGCGCGAGAACGCCGAGAAGACGCGTCAAAGCATCAAGACCAACCTGCAGCAGAAGACCGACATGGCCAACCGCGTGCAGAAGTTCATCGACTGCCGCTCCAAGGACAAGAACCGTCGCGAGATCTACATCGTAGAGGGCGACTCGGCAGCAGGCGCCATTCGCACGTCGCGCGATGCCGAGTTCCAGGGCGTCATGCCCGTCCGAGGCAAAATCCTCAACTGCCTGAAGGAGGACTACCCGCGCATCTTTAAGTCCGACATCATCATGGACCTCATGCGCGTGCTGGGCTGCGGCGTGGAGATCAAGGACAAGCGGATCAAGAACCTTGGTGCCTTCGACCTGGACAACCTCAACTGGAACAAGGTCATCATCTGTACGGACGCCGACGTCGACGGTTACCACATCCGCACGCTCGTGCTCACCATGCTCTACCGCCTGGTGCCCACACTTATCGACGAGGGTTACGTGTATATCGCCGAGTCGCCGCTCTACGAGATCAACTGCAAAGAAAAGACCTACTTTGCCTACACCGAGCTCGAGAAGAACGGCATCCTCAAGGAGATCGGCGACCAAAAGTGCTCGATCAACCGCTCCAAGGGTCTTGGTGAGAACGACCCGGACATGATGTGGCTCACCACCATGAACCCCGAGACGCGCCGCCTGATCAAGGTGGAGCCCGAGGACGTCACCAAGATGGAGACCATGTTCAACCTGTTGCTGGGCAACGACGAGGCGGGCCGCAAGCGCCATATCTCCGAGCACGGCAAGGAGTACCTGGACCAGCTGGACCTGCAATAGCAGCAAATCGATAACGACGGCCCATAAGAAGTTCAAGAGGAAATCGTGGCAAAGAAGAAGACGAAGAACCAGCCCAAGAAAAAGCAGGTCAACGCCGAGAACGTCATCGGCCTGCACTCCGAGGTCACCGACCAGCCGATCACGCAGACGCTCGAGGTCAACTACATGCCCTACGCCATGAGCGTCAACGTCTCGCGTGCGTTCCCCGAGATCGACGGCTTTAAGCCCTCGCACCGCAAGCTGCTCTACACCATGTACAAGATGGGTCTGCTCAAGGGCGAACGCCAGAAGAGCGCCAACATCGTGGGCCAGACCATGAAGCTCAATCCGCACGGCGACGCCGCGATCTACGAGACGATGGTGCGTCTGGCCACCGGCAACGAGGCGCTGCTCGCCCCCTTCGTGGAGTCGAAGGGCAACTTTGGCAAGTACTATTCGGGCGACCTGAGCTACGCCGCTTCGCGTTACACCGAGGCCAAGCTCTCCCCCATCAGCGCCGAGATCTTCAAGGACATCGACAAGGACCCGGTCGACTTCGTCGACAGCTACGACGGCGCCATGAAGGAGCCGCGTCTGCTGCCCACCACGTTCCCGAACATCCTTGTCTCGGCCAATAAGGGCATCGGCGTCGCCATGGCGTCTGACATCTGCGGTTTCAACCTCAACGAGGTCTGCACTGCCACGATGCATTACCTGCAGGATCCCGACTGCGACCTGCTCGAGTACATGCCCATGCCCGACTTCTCGACCGGCGGCGAGATCATCTACCGCCGCGAGGAGATGGAAAAGATCGTCGAGACCGGCCTTGGCAGCTTCCAGATCCGCTCCCGCTGGCGCTGGATTCCCGAAGAGCGCATCATCGAGGTCTACGAGATTCCCTACACCACCAAGACCGATGTCATCATCGAGCGCATCGTCAAGCTCTCCAAGGAGGGCAAGGTCAAGGAGATCGCCGACATCCGCGACGAGACCGACCTCTCGGGCCTGCGCATCGCTATCGACCTTAAGCGCGGTGTCGACCCCGACAAGCTCATGGCCAAGCTCTATCGCTCGACCACGCTGCAGGATTCGTTCTCGTGCAACTTCAACGTGCTGGTCGATGGTTACCCTCGCGTTATGGGCGTGCGCCAGATCCTGCACGAGTGGGTCAAGTGGCGTATTGAGTCCACGCGTCGCCGCATTAACTTTGACCTGGGCAAAAAGTCCGAGCGCCTGCACCTGCTGCACGGCCTCGAGGCGATCCTGCTCGATATCGACAAGGCCATCGCCATCATCCGCGGTACCAAGCTCGAAGCCGAGGTCGTGCCCAACCTTATGCGCGGCTTCGACATCGACGAGACCCAAGCCGAGTTTGTTGCCGAGCTTAAACTCCGCAACATCAACGAGGAGTACATCCTCAACCGCACCAAGGACATCGCCAAGCTAGAGGGTGAGATTGCCGAGCTTGAGGAGATCCTCTCCAGCGAGGAGAACATCAAGAAGGTCATCAGCGACGAGCTGGCCGCAGTCAACAAGAAGTACGTGATGCCGCGCCGCACGGGCAGGATTGAGCCCCATGAGGTTATCGAAGTAAGCTTGGAGCCCGAGGTCGAGGAGTACCCGGTCACCATCATGCTCTCGCGCGATGGCTACCTTAAGAAGATGACAGACCGCGTGCTCAAGAAGGCGACCACGCTCAAGTACAAGGACGGCGACAAACCCTTTATCGAGTTTCCGTCCTCCAACACCCACGAATTGCTGGTCTTTACCAACAAGAGCCAGGTGTACAAGTGCAAGGTTGCGGCGTTTGAGGATACCAAGTCGGCACAGCTGGGCTCATACCTGCCGACCGATCTTGAGATGGAACCCGACGAGAACGTCATCTGGGTCATCGACCCCGATGACTACAAGGCCGACGTGCTGTTTGTCTTTGAGAACGGCCGCGTGGTGCGCGTCGCACTTGCCGGATACGTTACCAAGACCAACCGCAAACGCTTGAAGAACGCTATCTACGGTGGCAGTAAGCTGCTGTATGCCCAGGTGCTCAAGGAAGATCGCGACATCGCACTGGTCTCGAGCGACTACCGCCTGATGAACTTCAACACGTCGCTGCTCAAGACCAAGACGACCACCAACACGCAGGGCGTCCAGGCCTTTACAGCCAAGAAGGGCCGCTCGGTCACCACCGTCGGCACAACTGAGGAAATCCTTGGCGCCGGCGTCTCGGCCGAAAAGTTCACCGCGCAGAGCCTCCCCTCTGCCGGTGCCCTTATGAAAGAAAACGACATGCCAAGTTTGTTTGACTAGGACGACGGCAACGAGATCGTTAGATACTTCGCAAAGCGACGAGGCCCGGAACGCAACGTCATTGCGCCCGGGACTCGTCGTTTTTCTTCTCAACTATTTTTTAACGCAGATAAATTGATTTCTGCTTATTTTTCTGCGTAAAAAATGTCAGCGCCACTGCTTCGATGCCCTTTGGTCAGTCGTTAGCAAAACTTGCAAAAGATAGCAAAACTTGCAAAAATTAGCAAAACTTGCAAAGGAGCTACCATGGAGTACAGCAAGAACCCCTTTACCCCGACGTTCGGAAGCGTCCCTCACTTTCTAGCGGGTCGCGAGCATATCCTGCGTGACATCAACCGTGGCTTCATCAACGGCCCGGGAGATCCCAACCTGTCAACCATTTTTACTGGCGCAAGGGGAACGGGCAAAACGGCGCTTCTCTCGCTCCTTTCAGAAACGGCGCTTGAACACGGCTGGATCGCAGCAAATGTCTCCGCCATGCCAGGCATGCTCGAAGATATTATCGAGCGAACCAAAGAAGCCGCAGATAGCTACCTCTCACAGCCTCACGCGCGCATAAACGGTGTTCAAATTGGCCCAGTGGGCATCGATTGGACATATGCTCAAGAGGCTCAGGGCAACTGGCGCACGCGCATGAATGGCATCTTTAAGCAACTCGAAAAACATGACATCGGACTTCTCATCACCATCGATGAAGTCACCGTCGATCTCGAAGAAATGCTTCAATTTGCCTCTGTTTACCAGCACTTTGTACGCGAAGGTAAAAAAGTTGCCCTACTCATGGCAGGACTGCCCTACAAGGTATCGGCGTTGCTGCGTAACGATTCCGTCTCGTTCCTCAGGCGTTCCCAATATCATCAGTTGGGACGAATCACTGACGTTGAAATTGCAAACGCATTCCGCAAAACCGTTGAGGCCGGAGGCCGCTCAATCACACCAGAAGCGCTCGAGGATGCTGTGAAGGCCGTCGACGGATTCCCCTACATGATGCAGCTCGTCGGATATCGCACTTGGGATGTTTCGGAGAGCTCGCCCAAAATAAGCGCATCTGATGTCCAACAGGGTTCTCTGCTTGCCCGCATGGAACTGCGCGATCGCATTCTCGAAACGACCTATCAGGAGCTTTCCGATAAAGACATTGAGTTTTTACTCGCGATGCTGCCCGATTCTGGCCCCAGCAGAGTCTCAGAAATTGCCAAGCGTATGGGCGTCGCCAGCAACTATGCAAGCCAATACAAGCGCCGCCTCCTCGAGGACGGCGTCATCGGAGAGCGCGGGCGTGGTCTCGTTGGCTTTGACATCCCCGCGTTCAGGGAGTTCCTGAGCGAGAAAGTCTCCTAGCATGCGGAGATTGTCCATAAGGACATCAACGCATGGCAATCAGCATTCCTCTCGGTAAGGACAGCAAGCATTTCCACCAACACCGATTGCCACGCGTTCTTCTTGTCCTTAGGCGAGCCTGCGAGCGAGCTCTCGCACCTCTTCCAACTTGGGCGAAGAGGCCATGCTGTCGCGCTCGGTCATACCGCTAATGGTGATAATGCCCTGGTCCTCCCACTTGCAGTACGCGCAGGTTGACTTGTACATGGCGATCGCCGCGTCATAGACGCCCTCGCTGTGACTATCGAGCAAAAGGGCTGTCTTGGTGAACGGGAAGCCCGTAGCACCGAAGGCGTACAGGCGGTCGATGGCGGCCTTCTCCTGCGCAGTGATATCAAACCAGTAGATGGGCGAAGCGAAGACAACCATATCGGCGCCTTTCAGCGACTCGATCACGTCGGCCATGTCATCCTTCTGCACGCAGGCGCCCTCATGGGTAAAGCAGTACTGGCATCCCAGACAACCAGCGATCTTCTTGCTGGCAACGCGGATGACCTCGACTGTGTGGCCGGTCTCGCGCGCGGTCTCGGCAAACGCCTCGGCCATGGTGTCGGTATTGGCGCCCTTGCGCGGGCTACCACTCAATACAACGATATTCATAGTAATCTCCCTCCTTCATGCCGCAGGCGCGCGGCACACATTTCGTTGTAACCAAAACAGATGGAGCTATTCAGTCGTCTGCAGGCCACATCTCTTGTTCGTGTTCTCTAGACAAGGCGCAAACGGTGCTGCACCCCCCCCTGTCGCGCTATATCCCTACGCAGTGTTCAGAACCCCTGCTCACCGAGCAGCACCGCGCGAGGTCCAGCACGAGTACGCCTTCCCGGGTACAGGTCTCATGCCCTATGCGGGAGATGAGGACCTTCGGGAACACGTCCCCGATGGGCAGAAGCGACGCGAGCTCCCCCTCAAGCATCAAGTTGATGCTCATATCGCCTCTCACATACGCTCTCCTTCCCGGTTTCGAAACTCGAATTGATTTAAAGTTTCGAAACCGGGAAGGCAATATACAAAAGGATGTGTCGAGGAACGAATCCCAGCCACGTCATGTCGGCAGCGATGAAGGGCGCATCCGCGCGTGCTACAATGCGGGCATCAGAGATGAAAACACAGTCCCCGTCGGGTAGTCGTGGGCGTGCGGGAGTCCGCATCAGTAACCTGCCTCCTTGGTTGTCCCTTCTCTGCATGGTCATCTACATAAAGGAGGAACCAGCCATGCAGATCAGCGTGTCGTCCACCCTGACCGTATATCACGACGGTCAATTCTGGGTCGGGCTGGCGGAGCACGTCGAGGGCGGAAAGTACGGCGTCGCCCGCATCGTCTTCGGCGCGGAGCCGTCCGATGAGGAGATCCTGCGATTCGTTACAAGCGAATGGGAGAAGCTCTCGTTCTTCGGCGACAAGGCCATTGAAACAAACAAGCCCGCGAAGAACCCCAAGCGGCGCGCCCGTGAAGCGGCGAAAGCCCTTAAGCGGCCCGCGATGAGCACCAAGGCGCAGCAGGCGCTCGCAGCACAGAGAGAAGCGATGAAACAGGAGTCAGCTCATGCAAGAAGCCGACGCCGCGCGGAAGAGGCTGATGCGCGCTTCGAGCAGCGAAAGCTGAAGCGCAAGCAGAAGCATCGTGGGCATTGATTGCCATTTGCAGCAAGGCAAACCATATACAGCAGCGGCGCCAGTTCCACTTGAAGCCGACACCGCGTAGACGCTGATGGTGACGGCTATGCACGGGCACGGGCGCGCCACCGCACTTCACAGCTTGTTTCTCAAGTATTTAGGACGCACACGCGGCGTTCAAAAATGCGGAGCGACTCCGCATGGCTCGAGACTGAGCCGAGGTGCCCTACTTCTCGCCTTCCAGCAGGCCCACGATGCGATCGATGTCGACGGCAAAGCAGGACCTTCCCTCGCGCTCATAGAGGTCAAGGTACGCCTGGCATTCGGAGACAATGCGTTTGGTGTTGCCATCGATGATGCGCTGGAGCGTCTCGTAGTAGGCCGAGCCCTCGGTCCTGAAGCGGCGCTGGTAGGCCTTGGTTATGGGGAACATCTTGATGTAGTGGATGCCGTGGCGGCAGCCGGGGCGCGTCGTGGAGCGGGGTGGCAACGCAAAGTACTGGTTTTTGGGCACGTTGGGGGCGATGTTGGAACGCAGCGGCACGGCGAAGTCCCTGCGCTTCCCGCGGAAAC
>CAJMRE010000039.1 GCA_905215755.1 uncultured bacterium | reverse complement strand
CGACCTCGACATCGGGGTTGGCGCCCATATCGCACAGCACCGTCAGACCGCCGGCGCGATTGGGTAGCGCATTGGTCAGACAGGGGCGCACCGGCTGCTTCTTGCCTTCGGCCTGAAACCTAAACGGCGTCACGTAGGCGGTGGCAGCGGCGGTCATGGCGCCGGTGGAGCCGGCAGAGAAAAACGCGTCCGCATTACCCTTCTTGATGGCACGACACGACAGCACGATCGACGACTTGCGTTTAGTCATCACGGCGCGAATGGGATCGTCATCCATGGCGATAACGTCAGGTGCCTCAAGGGCCTCAACACGTGCATGGGAAGCGGCAAAAGGGTTGACGATTTCGGCGGGGCCAGCTGCCAAGACCTCGATATCGGGATCGGCGGCAAGCGCAGCCTCGATACCATCGAGAACAACCTGAGGTTTCTCGTCTCCGCCCACAACGTCTACACAAACGCGAACGTTACTCATAAACATGCTCCTTATACAAAAATGGCCGACTCATTGAGCCGGCCATTGTGGTTCCATTTGGAACGGCATCGCATCCAGAGTATACCGTTACTCGGTAACGATAACCTCGCGGTCCTTGTAGAAACCGCAGCTGGGGCACACGTGGTGCGGAAGCTTGACAGCGCCGCAACGGGGGCACGTGGACTGAGCCGCAGCCGAGATCTTCATGTTGGCGGAACGACGGGTGTGAGTGCGGATACGACCCTGCTTTTGTTTAGGTACGGGCATAGTGACCTTCCTTATGAACTATCCAGTGTGGCGATTACGCGCAAGTAGCGATACTACCACAGTTTTACTCATCGAGCTTGAGATTCTTCAATGCTGCAAATGGATTTTCCGTGGCAGCGGCCCATTCCGCCTCTGCCTGGGCGGCGCAATCGCATTGCTCGACGTTGAGATTGCAACCGCATGTGGGGCACAGACCACGGCAATCGGGCTTGCAGAGCACTACAAACGGCGTGTCCATAACGACCGCGTCATTGATGGGCTCACCCAGATCGACTAGACGGTCCTCACCCAGGAGCTCGTAGCCGTCCTCGTAGGCCTCGGGATCCTCGGGCTCCTCAAAGAGGTAGAACTCCTCGATCTCGCCGGCGATATCAAACGAGGCGGGCTCCAGGCAACGGTCGCACTCGCCGGTGGCGTGCGCGCGGACCATGCCCGTGAGCAAGACACCGGTACCGGCATTGGTAAAGACAACGTCGTAGTCGATGCCGTCCTGAAGCTGGTACTCCTTCTCGCCCACCGTGTAGGTGGCGACATCGACCTTACCGGTCAGCGGATACGAATCTCCAGGAAACTCGAGCTGCTCGGAAAGATCGACGGTAACGCTCGGGAACTCAGCCATTACCACTGACCATTCTGTTGGGCGGCACCCTCGTTGAGCTGCTGACGGCAACGGGTAACGGTGCCGGTCAGGCTCTTGAGGTTCTCCTCCAGGTGCGTAAAGACCTGCTCTGCGTAGTCCTCGGCAGCATAACGCGTCTCGCGCTCGTACTGCTGGGCACGATCGCGGATGTCGTCGGCCTGCTGCTGTGCTAAGCGGACGATCTCCTGCTCACCGGCAATGGTGAGGGCCTGCTGCTGAGCGTCGGCGATGATGGAATCGGCCTGAGCGGCGGCGGAAGCCATAAGCTCCTCGCGCTCCTTAAGGATACGGCGGGACTTCTGCCACTCCTCGGGATAGCTCATGCGGATCTCGTCGAGGATGTTGAAGAACACGTCGGCGTCGATGACCTTGAACTGAGCGTTCTTGCCGAAAGGCGGCTTGGCTTCCTCGATCAGCCCTTCGAGCTCATCGACCAAGCTGACGATCCTATCGCCAGGAAAATTCTCGCCCGGCATCCGGTCTCCTTTCATAGGTAACATATCATCGTGCTAGTTTACCACATGCCACCAGGCAATAAGAAACGTCACGAAAAGCGATGTTTGAGCGCTTCGACCACGTTGGACGGGACAAACGTCGATACGTCACTACCGAGCGAGGCGATCTGGCGAACAACCGAGCTCGAGATATAGCCGTACTGCGGCGCGCTCATGACAAAGATGGACTCCAGCTCGTTATCCAAGCGATAGTTGAGGTCGGCCTGCTGCAGCTCGTACTCAAAGTCGGTCATGGCGCGCAAGCCCTTGACCACGGCCCCCGCCCCCTGCTCACGAGCGAAGTCGACCAAGAGGCCGGTAAAGGGCAGGACCTCAACGCCGTCGATATCACCGAGCGCCTCGCGGGCCAGCGCCACGCGCTCATCGAGCGTAAACGTGGTGCCCACACCGTTTTTACCCTGCGACTCGGCAACAGCGACGATCACGCTGGGAAAGATGCGGCGGGCGCGGCGGATCACATCGATATGGCCAAACGTGATGGGATCGAAGGTGCCCGGGACGATCACGCGATTGATGGTGTCACTCATGAGCATCCTCCTGAAACGTCGTGGCATCGTTGTTGTCAGCATCGGTGCCGGCGCTATCGCCCTCACCATCGTCATCGCCGACCCAACGAAGCAGGTCGACCGAGGTAATGCCGTAGCGCTTCTCACGTACAGTCTCAAAGTCTGCCAGATGCGCGCCCGCATCGGCGACGGCATGCTCAAACAGGGCATAAGCGCCAGGTGCAAGCAGACCCTGCTGAGCCAGGTTCTGCAGCAGTTCCTCGACCGGCTCGGCACCAAAAGCATAGGGCGGGTCGAGCAGGACCAGATCAAAGGGGCCGCCCGGCACGCGGCCGCGCGAGGCGCTCGCCAGCACGTCACCCGTCACCACACGCCAGCGCGCACGGTCACGGCAGAGCGACTCGAAATTCTTGGTAATGAGCCGTGCGGCGTTGCGATCGATCTCAAACGTCGTGAGCGAGCGGGCCCCACGAGAGAGCATCTCTAACCCTAAGGCACCGGAGCCGCCAAAAGCGTCAAGCACACGAACCTCGTCCAAATCGAAATCGAATGCCGACATGACCATAGATGCGCACGCCTCGCGCACGCGATCAGTCGTGGGGCGGGTGACATCGCGACCACGGGGCTCCTCGATCTTACGACCGCGCCATTCGCCGCCGATGATTCTCATCCTCCGCTGACCTCCTTAAAGATATGTCGATAACGCATGGCGACCGCATCGCGCAGGGGGCGCGTCGCCACGGAGTCAAGGGTGCAAGCATACCGCAAGAGCTCGACCGCGTCCAAATGGGCCCACTCGATCAGCTCCTCGTCGGCATCTAGGTCGACAAAGCGCAGGGTCACACCGCCATGCTGACGGTACCCCAGGATTTCGCCCTCGTGGCGCAGACGCAGGTCCATCTGGGCAAGCGTAAAACCATCCGAAGTTTTTTCGAGCGACTGGAGACGGTCTTGCGCCGCCGACGCGCCGCCGTTGCCCTTGGAGTGCGTCATGACCAGGCACGTGCCCGACACGCTGCCGCGGCCCACGCGGCCGCGCAGCTGGTGCAGGGCGGCCAGGCCAAAGCGCTCACCGTTCTCGATGACCATGACGGTGGCGTTAGGCACGTCGACGCCCACCTCGACCACCGTAGTCGAGACGAGCACGTCAATCTCGCCGCGCTTGAAGGCGTCGATGACCTGGTCCTTCTCCCCCGCCGGCATGCGGCCGTGAAGGCGCTCGATGACAAGACCCGGCAACGCCAGACGCAGGCGATCGAGCTCGGTTGCCGTATCGTGCAGCGGCACGGGGACCGTCACGCGGCCCTCGTCGTCGCGGGCGATACCAGGTACGTCTTCCAGCTCATCGGCCGAATCACTCGGCTCCACAAGTGGGCAAATCACGTAGGCCTGCTGGCCCTTTGCATGCGCCTCGCGGATGGCGCCATAGGCGAGGTCGCGGCTCGACTCGGTGAGCACGCGTGTCGTCACGCCAGCGCCAGGGACGGGCCGATGGCGGATGATACTCGTGTCCAGATCGCCGTAGACCGAAAGCGCCAGCGTACGCGGGATTGGCGTTGCCGTCATAACGAGCAGATCGGCACCGGGGCCCTTCGCGCGTAGGGCGTTACGTTGGCCGACGCCAAACCGGTGCTGCTCGTCGATGACGACAAGCGACAGATGCTTGAACGCAACGTCATCCGAAAGCACCGCATGGGTGCCAAAGAGCACGTCAAGCTCGCCCGATTCCAGCTGTGCATGGATGCGCTCGCGCTCTGCGGCCGGCGTGGCACCCGTCAGAAGCGCCCAGGACATGCCGGCCTGAGAGAGCAGAGGGCCGGTCTTATCGGCATATTGGCGCGCCAGCACGCCCGTGGGCGCCATAACACAGGCCTGCGTGCCGCTATCGGCAGCCACAGCCAGCGCGCAGGCGGCAACGGCGGTCTTACCGGTACCGACATCGCCCAGCAGCAGGCGGTTCATCACACGCCCGCCATCGCACATATCGCGCAGGATATCTTGGAACGCGACCTCCTGCTCGTCGCTCAGCGAAAACGGCAGGGCTTGCTTGAGTGCGGCCAGGTGCTCGCCCGCGGTGTGGGCATAGGGCACCACATCGACTAGGCCGCCATCGTTGCGCAGGCGAAGCGCCAGCTGCAGGTAGAGGCACTCCTCGTAGGCAAGCCGTGCGCGCGCAATGTCGCGCTCAGCCATGCTCGAGGGAAAGTGGATCGAACGCAACGCGCGGGCATTGCTCATGAGCTTCCGCTTTGCGCGCAGCGGCGCGGGAATGGGATCAAAGGGATTGCCGACGACCTCGAGCGCGCCGCTTACGATGCGGCGCATCCACGCCTGGCTCACGCCGTCACTCACATAATGGACCGGCAAAATGGTGCCCGCAGCACGCCCCTCATCGAGCTTTTCAAAGTGCGGCGAGGCCATCTGCTTAAAACCGTAGGCAAACTCGACCTTGCCCATCACGGCCAGGCGGTCGCCCTGCTTAAGCTGCTGGGCAATCCAGGGCTGACGGAAAAAGGCGACCTGCAGCACGCCCGTCTCGTCAACGAGTGAGACCTCGGTCACCTGCATGCGCGGACGAGGCTGCTTTTGGACGATACGGTCGACCGTGGCGATGATGGTGCACACGGTACCGATGGGCGCCATCTCGATGGACCACGAACGGGTAAAGTCGAGGTATCGATGAGGGATATGGAGAAGGAGGTCCACCACCGTCCGAATTCCCAGACGGCGAAGGGCCTCCTCACGTTTACCCGAAACAAATTTGAGTCGCGCGATATCCTCGTCGAGCGCATTGCTCTGGGCAAAGCGCTCCGAGACGCGCGGCACGGAGCAGAGCTCGGACATGGGCAGATGCCTACTCGATTGAGAAGATTACGGGATAGAGCGGCTGCTCGCCACGATGGGCGTCGATCTCCAGATCGGGCTGAGCCTCCTCGATAGCGTCGACGATCTCCTGGAAGGCCTCATCGGACAGTTCCTCGCCGGCCAGAATCGTCAGCGCGTCACCCTCCTCTTCCTCCTGCATGCGGTTGATGCAATCGAGCGTGACCTGCTTCACGTCGGAGCCAACCACATCGATGGAGCCGGCAATGATGCCCATGACATCACCGGAGTGAATCGGCGAGCCGTCGGAGGCGCTGGAGTCGCGCACGGCGCGGGTAACCTCGCCATCGCGGACCTCGCTGATGGCATCGACCATGGCGGCGACGGCGTCCTCGAGCTCAGAATCGGGCAGGACGGCGAACAGCGCGGAGAACGCCTGCGGGACGGTCTTCGTGGGAACGACGGCGACCTTCTTGTCGGTGCAGGCAGAGGCTGCGGCCTCGGCAGCCATGCGGATGTTGCCGTTATTGGGCAGGATGATGACCGAGGTCGCGTTGACCTGGTCGACGGCGCCCAGCAGGTCTGCAGTCGAGGGGTTCATGGTCTGACCACCCGACACGATTACGTCGACGCCGAGAGACTTGAGGATGTCTGCCTCGCCGGACCCAGCGGCAACGGCGACAAAGCCCAGGGCCTTCTCGGGCTCGGCGGCCTTCTCCTGGTCCTCGTGAATCTTGGCGGTACGGTCGTGGGCCTCCATCTCCATGTTGTGGATAAAGACCTCATAGATCTGACCGAGCTGCAGCATGTGCTCGAGCACCAGGTTGGGGGTGTTGGAGTGCACATGAATCTTATAGTCGGGGTAGGCACCCACGAGCAGCTCGCAGTCACCCATGGAGCCCAGGAACTTAAGGCACTCGTCCTCGTCAAACGGGGCGTCGGCCTTAAAGAGGAACTCGTTGCAGTAGCGGAACTCCGAGCCCTCCCAGTCATCGTTGGCCTCGATCTCAACGCGACCGAGGGCCGCGTCGCGGGCAGAGCCAGCGGAATCAAACGTGGCGGAGAAATCCTCGACAACGGTGCTGCGGCCAAGCGCGGCGGCAACAAAGTTCTCCAGGAAGATGGCAAAGCCAAAGGCGCCGGAGTCGACCACGCCGTTCTCCTTCAGAACGGGCAGCAGGTCGGGCGTGCGGGCGACGGACTGGTAGGCCTCGACGACGATGGCGTCGAGCGCATCCTCGGCAGAGAACTTCTTCTTCTCGCACTCGTCTGCCTTGGTCGAGACATCGCGCAGGACCGTGAGGATCGTGCCCTCGATGGGCTTGCGGACGGCCTGGAAGGCGACCTTGACGGCACGACGGAACGCATAAGCGATGTTGGCGGAGGTGATGGGCTCATCGGCAGAGACGAGGCCCTCGGCCACGCCGCGCAGAATCTGCGACGTGATGACGCCGGAGTTACCGCGGGCGCCCATGAGGGAGCCGTGAGTGATGGCGCCGGCGATGGCCTCCATGTCGGCATCGGCGGGAAGGGCGGAGAGCTCCTTGGTCACCGAGGCGAGCGTGAGCGACATGTTGGTGCCGGTATCGCCGTCGGGTACGGGGAAGACGTTGAGCTTGTTGATCTCCTCGGCCTTGTCGGAAACGGCAGCCGCAGCGATCGGAAAACAGGTGCGAATGGTCTTTGCAATCATGGGTATTTGAATCTCCGTTTTCGGATGCTAGTTCAGACGGCTCTTGAGCGCGTCGATATGGATGCCGATCTTAAGGCTGGCGGGATCGATCTGGGCGATCTCCTGCAAAGTGAAGGCAACGGAGCTCGAAAGATTGTGGCAGACGGACTTCATGTTGACGCCGTTCTCGAGCACGACGTGAAGATCGACCGTAAGGCCGTCCTCGTCGGCGGAGACAAGCACGCCCTTGCGGAGGCGCTGACCGGCAAGCAGGCGCACGCTCTCGGCGCCCTGGAGCTGCTCGGCCATACCGACGACGCCATAGCACGTCATCGCGGCATAACCGGCAATATCGGCAATAACGTCGTTCGAGACGCACAGGCTGCCGTTAATGGTCTCAGACACAAGAATCTCCTTTTCTTGGTGCTCGCGGCACCATGTCGTGGGAGCAATCATTGCAATATTCTACAACGACCGCGCCATGTTGAGGTGGCGGGCCTCGGGATTACATCCTCGACACGAAATGTTGATACGGTAACGTTCGCGCCAAGCGATCGCGACATGAAAAAACCCGCCGCATACGCGACGGGTTTTACAACCTGGCTCCCCGGGTAGGACTCGAACCTACAACAGCGCGGTTAACAGCCGCGTGCTCTACCATTGAGCTACCGAGGAATTTAAAAGCCCAGCGAAATGGGCTGAGAAATTCTGGCTCCCCGGGTAGGACTCGAACCTACAACAGCGCGGTTAACAGCCGCGTGCTCTACCATTGAGCTACCGAGGAATAGGTGCGTGCTCTCAAGCAACGAAGTTTATTATACGGACGAATCAGCTTAGGGCAAGAACTTTTTTAAGAAATTTTCCGACCCAGTCATTGGGGACGTTCTTGAACGACTAGTCATTCAAGAACGTCCCCAACGACTACATGAAAGCGCCCCCAAGCAGATGTGCTTGAGGGCGCCTCTTGCTTGACTAGCTCTCGATATAGTCCTTCAGCTTGCTGCTACGGCTGGGATGGCGGAGCTTGGCCAGGGTCTTGGACTCGATCTGGCGGATGCGCTCGCGCGTGACGCCAAACTCACGACCGACTTCCTCGAGCGTGCGGGGATGTCCGTCGACAAGGCCAAAGCGCAGTTCGATAACCTTGCGCTCACGATCGGCAAGCGAATCGAGCACCTGGGTGAGCTGCTCCTGCAGCATAGAGAAGCTGGCCGCATCGGGCGGAACGATAGCCTGGGAGTCCTCGATGAAGTCGCCCAGCTGGGAATCCTCTTCCTCGCCGATGGGGGTCTCGAGCGACACGGGCTCCTGCGAGATCTTCTGGATCTCGCGGACGCGGTCGGCGCTCATGTCCATCTCGGCACCGATCTCTTCGGGGGTCGGGTCGCGGCCCAGGTCCTGAAGGAGCTGACGCTGCACGCGGACGAGTTTGTTGATAGTCTCGACCATGTGCACGGGAATACGGATGGTACGGGCCTGGTCGGCGATAGCGCGCGTAATGGCCTGACGGATCCACCACGTGGCGTACGTGGAGAACTTAAAGCCCTTCTGGTAGTCGAACTTCTCGACGGCGCGGATCAGACCGAGGTTGCCCTCCTGAATCAGGTCGAGGAACAGCATGCCGCGACCGACATAGCGCTTGGCGATGGAGACGACCAGACGAAGGTTTGCGCTGATGAGCGCCTGCTTGGCTTCGAGGCCCACGTTCTCAATGCGCGTAAGACGACGCATCTCGGCACGCGTGAGTTCGAGCTCACCAGCATCGGCAGCCTCGAGCTTCTCGGTAGCCTCGAGACCGGCCTCGATCTTCATAGCCAGATCGACCTCTTCGGAGGCGGTCAACAGGTCGACCTTGCCGATCTCCTTGAGGTACATACGGACCGGGTCGCCGGTCAGCATCACCGTGGAGGCATCGATGCCACGCACGCGGGAGCGTGAACGGGACGTGCGCACGGTGCGCTTCTTCTTGTTCTTGGAAGAACCCATCTCAGCGTCGGCCTGACGGGCCATCTTGAGCTCGTGATCGTCGAGCGAGCCGGAATCGTGCTCGTCGTCGTCATCGAAATCGTCGGTATCGGTATCGGTATCGGTATCGTCATCGTCGACACCCATGGGGGCGTCGTCGTTACCGCTCGCGGAGATAATCTGGATGCCGCTGTTGCGCAGCGCGGAATACACCGCGGTGAGCTGCTCGTCAGAAACATCGATATCCTTCAGGGCGACCTGAATCTCGTCCTCGGTTACCGAAGTCCTGTTTGAGCCGTTGCCCATGAGCTTTGCAACGTAGGATTCCAGCCCAGTACCCGTGCTCTCAGTCTTTTTTGGCACAGATTCTCCCTTCATAGTCCACAGGACTCAATACTTTAGCACACACATTGACGTCTATACCCAAAAAGAAGACTGGATATAGGCGAGAATACGCTGGTTGACCACAACATCTAGGCTTGTTCGGTGCCCGCGGCCTCCAGGCCGATCAAACGGAACGGGTCCGCCACGCCGCCGATCGACTTTTGCAGTTCGCGTTGACGTTGCGAATCCTGCGCGGCCTGCACGGTCAGCGCGCGACGGGCCTCATCATCGAGTGAACGGTCCTGGCGCAGCTTGGCCTGTGCGGCACGCATGCGACGCTTGATGGTGTAGAGCTCAAGCGTATCAAGCATAAACACGATGTTCGTCTCGGTGGGGTGCTTGCTCGTCGCGGAGATGCGCCCGGCACTCACAAGCGTTGCCGCATCGGGACACACTGAGCGCGCCGCATCCATGCAGGCTGCAGGATCGGTTCCCGGCGGCGTTGCCAGAACGGCCCATGCAATGGACTCGTGACGCGGGTCAACCCACTCGATGGAGCAGATGCGGTCGGCATACGTGCGGAACAGGTCGGGGTAGCTCGTGAGCATCGTCAACAGCTCGCGCTCCCCTGCCAAGGACTTGCGTTCAAGATCGGTAAGAACCATCGGCGCCGCCGCAGCCGGTGCGCCCGAACCGTCAGCCACAGGCACAGCGCCCATACCATCAGGCACATCGATCGGCGGCAGGTCGTCGACGACCTCCACGGGCGCGGCGCCGTAGGCATCGAGCGGGACGTAGTCGTACGGCTCTTCTTCGACCGGCGCGGACACCGGCGGCGTCGCGCCCGATGCCCAAGCACCGCGACCGGCATCGCGAGAACTCGACGCCCGACTGCCCGTCCCGCCGGACCGCTCAGTCTGTGCCCGTTGGCGCTCATAGTTCTGCTCACGACGTCGTTCCGCATCCTCGCGCTTGGCGACATCGCGAAACACACGACCCGAGCTCGCGCGCACCGCCTCCAGATCCAAACCCAGCAGATCGGCAATCTGGATAAAGTACGTGTCGATCATATAGCTGTTGCGCAACGGATAGATAAGCGTCAGCGCATCTTCCAGCGCCTTAGCGCGACCGCCCGGCGTGGTGATGTCACTCGACTCCTGCAGCGAACGGTAGACAAAGTCCATAAGCGGCTCGGCAGCGTCGATGCGCGTCTGCAGTGCCTCGCCACCATGTGCGGTGATGAACTCCATGGGGTCGTTGCCGTCGGGGAGCACCACGCAGCGCAGGTCCATGGAATCCTGCTCGATAAACTGAATCGCGCGACGGGCGGCCTTCTGGCCCGCTGCATCGCCGTCGAACATATACACGATGCGCTTGGCAAAGCGAGTGAGCGTCTTGACGTGGTGCTCCGTGAGGGCGGTGCCCAGCGTGGCAACAACGTTTTTAATCCCCGCCTCCCAGCAGGCGATGCAATCGGTATAGCCCTCTACCACGATGGCGGTATCCTGCGCGACGATAAACTCCTTGGCCCAATTAAAGCCGTAGAGGTTTCGCTTTTTATGAAACACGCTCGTCTCGGCGGTGTTGAGATACTTAGGCTGGCCGTCGCCCATAATGCGACCGCCAAAGGCAATGTTGTGACCCTGCTCGTCAAAGATGGGGAACATCACGCGGTCGTAAAAGCGGTCGGCAAGCTGCCCGCGCCCGCGACTCACGGCAACGTTGGCGTCGATCATCTCCTGCGGGGTAAAACCCGCCTGGGACAGGTGCGACACCAGCGCGTTACGGCCCGGTGCAAAGCCCAGGCAGTAGCGGCGGCAGACGTCGCCGCCCATGCCGCGGCTGGCAAAGTACTCGCGCGGACGGCCGTCCTTACCGCGCATGAGCATGGTGTGGTAGAACTGGGCGGTCTCGGCGCACAGATCGTAGATGCGGGCACGCTTGGTGCCGCGCTCGCGGCGATCTCCGGTGTCATGCAGCTCAATACCCGCGCGATCGGCCAAGTAACGGATTGACTCGGGAAAGCTCAGGTTCTCGCGCTTCATGATATACGTGAAAACGTCGCCACCCTCGCCGCAACCAAAGCAATGCCACACCTGCGTGGCGGGGATAATGTGGAAGGACGGCGTCTTCTCGCCATGGAAGGGGCAGCATCCCCAAAACTCATGGCCGCGAGGCTTGAGCTCGACCGTTTCCTGCACGATGGCAACCAGGTCAGACGCAGCGCGTACCTGGTCTTTTTCCTCATCGCTAATCACGGATGCTCACCCCCTGATCGCCCAAGTTGTGACGAATATCCTCGATATTACCCTCGACGGTCGCGATCAACTCATCCAGCGAATCGAACAGACGCGAGGGACGCAGCCAGCGCGTAAACGCCAGCGAAACGGAAGCGCCGTACAGGTCGCCCGTATAACCAATTAAATTAGCCTCGAGATGCGCAGATGCCGCATCGTCAGCATACGTTGGCGGCAGGCCGACGTTCACAGCAGCGGGCCACGCGGTGTCATCGACCAGCACCAGACCCTCATACACGCCATCGGCTGGCACCTGAATGCCGTCGGGAACCTGCAAGTTTGCCGTGGGAAAGCCCATGCCAGAACCCTCGTGACGGCCGCGAATAACACCGCCACGCACCATATACGGACGGCCGAGTAACCCAGCAGCAAGCTCCACATGGCCCTGTCCCAGCTCATGACGAATGCGGGTGGCGCAAATGGCCTCACCGCCCTCGCAAAGCAGGTCGTGACCATACACGTCAACGCCGTGCTCGGAACCCCAGGAGCGCATCTCGGCAACACCAGAAGCACCGCCACGACCCAGCCTAAAGTCACTGCCAACGCGAATCGATCGAATGTCGACCAGACGCGACACCAGCGAGAGAAAATCAACATGGTCAAGCGCCGCAACCTCAGGCGTAAAGGGAACGGCCACCACCGCATCGACCCCAGTTTGAGCCAGGGCATGCAGACGGTCGGCCGTCGTCATCAATTTTTGAGCGGGCGAAGGGCTCACCACGACGTCCGGGTCGGGATCGAAGGTAACTACGACCGCCTTGCAGCCATGGGCACGGGCATCACGGACAAGCGCCGCAATGAGCTCCTGGTGTCCACGGTGAACGCCGTCGAACACGCCGATGGCAATCGATGCGGCACCCAGGTGCTCACACTTATCAAACACATCGGCAGTAACGATGCGAGCCTCGTCCGACTCGCCCGCGAAAAAGATACGCGCGAGCTCGCGAACGGACAACATCATCGAACACCGCCGATTGCCTGCGGAAACACGTGCTCCATGACAAAGCGGCCGCCCTCAATGCGGGCGAGCGCCTTGAGTCCCCCATCGAGCACCAACGCAAACGGCGCCTTCGAGGCATCGAAATCGGCAAGCGCACGCTCAACGGGAATGCGTCGGCCGCAGAGCAGGTCGTCGGCAAGATTGCCCGGCAAGTCAACACGTGTGGCGCCCAGGGCCGCAATGGGATCCAGGGCAAAGCCAGCCGCGGACTCGGGAGAAAGCTCCTCGACCGCATGACAAGCGCCAATGGAAACAACACCGGAGGCCGTGCGGCGCAGCGCGGAAATGCGCGCGGCGCTCTCGCAGGCGCGGCCCAAGTCGCGAGCGAGCGCACGGATATAGGTGCCCTTGCTTACCGAAAACGCCACGGTCCACACACACGAATCGCCCTCGCCGCCCACGGCGATCAGGTCGGCGGCATAGACCTCGACGGGGCGCGGAGGTAGGTCCACCGCATTGCCCTCGCGAGCAGACTTGTAGGCGCGAACGCCATTGACCGAGATAGCCGAAAACGCCGGCGGCACCTGCATCTGCGGACCCAGCATGGCGGCCAAGCGCTCACGCGCATAGGCAGGATCGCGGAGCTCGTCGGCAACAGCCACCGTGCGGACCGCCTCGCCCTCCGCATCATCGGTATTGGTCTCGGCGCCAAACGAAATGTCGGCGACATAGCTTTTGGTATCGAGGGTAAGCATGCCCAGCAGACGGGTGGCCTGACCCACGCCCACAACCATGACACCCGATGCCATGGGGTCGAGCGTACCGGCATGGCCGACGCGCCGCTCATGGAGAGCGCGTCGGCATTGCGAGACCACGTCATGGGACGTGCAGCCCACCGGCTTATCGACGGCGAGCAGCATATTCAATTGAGAAGGCGTACGACGAGCCATGTACCATCCAATAAGTTAGAGCTCGACGGTCACCGAAGCGGGATCCTCCCCCACCAGCTCGGCCAGCATGGGAAGTGCCACGGCGAGCGTCTCGCGAATCGTTCCGTTGTTGGTAAAACCGGCGGCGGCATGATGCCCGCCACCGCCAAAGTTGGCAGCGATCTCGGACACATCGAGGTCACCCTTGGAGCGCAGGTTGCCGCGCACCTTGGTATCGCCGTCAATGCCCTTTAAGAAAAGACAGACCTCGACGCCCATCACCGAACGTACCACATCGACCAGACCGTCACATTCATCCGAGGTGACGCCGCAGGCCTCAAGGTCGCTCTGGAAGGCATAGCTATACGCCACGCGCCCGTGCGCGACCGTCTTAATACGGCCCATGACAATGGACTTGAGGTGCAAAAACTCGACGCGCATGCTCTGATAGACCTCGAGAGCAACACGAGCCGGATCGGCACCATGTGCTACCAGGCGCGAAGCAGCGTGGAACGCGGCAGCATCGGCGTTCTGGTACTGAAAACGACCGGTGTCGGTCACCAAGCCGCACAGCAAGCAAGTCGCAACGCCATCACGGGCGACGATGCCGCAATTATCCAAGAAACGGTCGATGATCATGGCGCAGGCCGCGGCATCGACACGCCTCAGGCTCAGCTCGGTAAACTCCTCGCGCGCCGGATGGTGGTCGAAGCACACCACATGCTTGGAGCGGCGAAGTACCTCGGCCGAGTTGTTGAGGCGCTCGACGACCGGCACATCCACCGAGATAAACAGGTCCGGATTGCCGGTGTACGCAGATGCGGGCACCAAGCGATCGGCGCCCTCCATAAAGCGGTAGATGCGCGGCACCGGGTCATCGTCTGCCAGCAGCAGCGCAATGTCCTTGTTGGGGAAAAACTTCATAAGCGATAAGCCAAGGCCCAGCACGGAGCCCAGGGCGTCACCATCGGGAGACGTATGTCCCGAAATCGCAATGGAGGACGCACCCTCGATGAGCTCGAGGATGCGTCGCGTAATATCTGCAGACTCGCCAGCGGCGAGATCAGCGGAATTAGTCATCTAAAGCTGCCTCCTGGGCGGCATCCGCTATGGGGTAGCCGTCCTCGTCCTTTTCGATCGCCAGCGTGGCCGGAACGTTTTCCAGCGCACGCGTGATGCGCTCGGCCTCATCGGTCGAGCGATCGATGCGAAAATCGAGCTCGGGCGTGACACGCCAATCGAGCGAGCGGGCCAGCAGGCTGCGAATGCGGCCCTTGGCGCTGGCGAGCGCCTCCATGACCTCGTCGTAGCGGCTCGCATCGCACGACACGTACACGCGCGCGAACGAACGGTCCACCGCGACCTCGACCGCAGTCAGGGTGACCAGGTCGAGGCGCGGATCGGAAACCTCAAAGAGCAGGATATAACCGAGCTTCTCGCGAAGCTGCTCGCCCAGTCGGCGGGTTGCCTGCGTTTGCTTCATAGCGCTACCCCCTACTCGGTACGGGCAACCTGGTCGATGCGGTAACCCTCGATCTGATCGCCGGGCTTGATGTCCTGGAAGTTCTCCAGGCCAATGCCGCCCTCGGAACCGCTCTTAAGGCTCTTGGCCTCATCCTTGTAGTGGCGCATCGAGGCGATCTTGCCGTTGAAGACCACGATGCCGTCGCGCACCAGGCGCACGGAATCGGTCGCGGCGATCTCGCCCTCTTCGACGCGGACACCGGCGGCGATGCCGACTTTGGGCACCTTGAAGGTGTCCAGGACGGTCGCGGTACCCGTGGAGACCTCGACCTCGGTAGGCTTGAGCATGCCGATACGGGCAGCGTCGAGCTCCTCGAGGCACTTGTAGATAACGTCGTAGCAACGGATCTCGACGCCCTCGCGCTCGGCAGCTGAGCGGGCCTTGCCGTCGGGACGCACGCCAAAGCCGATGATGATGGCATTGGAGGCGTCTGCCAGGACGACGTCGGTCTCGTTGATGGCACCGACCGCGGAGTGGATCGTGTTGATGCGCACCTCGGACTGATCCATCTTGTCGAGCGAGTCCTGAAGGGCCTCGATAGAACCCTGGACGTCGGCCTTGATGATCAGGTTGAGCTCCTTGACCTCGGCGTCGGCGATGGTCTCGAAGAGGTTCTCGAGCGTGACGTGCTTCACGCGGCTCTGCTCCTCGATACGGGCCTTGAGCGAACGCTCATCAGCCAGGGCGCGAGCCTCGCGCTCGTCCTCGAAAACACGGAACTCGTCGCCGGCGTTGGGCACGGACTGCAGGCCCAGGATCTCGACGGCGTCGGAGGGACCGGCCTCGGTGACGGCGTTGCCCTTGGGGTCGAGCATGGCGCGGACGCGGCCGTAGGTAAGGCCGGCGACCAGCGTATCGCCCACGTGCAGGGTACCGCGGGTCACGAGCACCGTGGCAACCGAACCGCGGCCCTTGTCGAGCTTGGCCTCGAGGACGTTACCGGAGGCAAAGGTGTCGGGGTTGGCCTTGAGCTCGAGCACGTCGGCCTGGAGCAGCACGGTCTCGAGCAGGTCGTCGATACCGATCTTCTGCTTGGCCGAAATGTTGACGAACATGTTCTGTCCGCCCCACTCCTCGGGGATGATGCCGTACTCGGTGAGCTCCTGGCGCACGCGGTCGGGGTTGGCGCCCGGCTTATCGATCTTGTTGACGGCGACGACGATGGGTACGCCGGCGGCCTTGGCGTGGTTGATCGACTCGATGGTCTGAGGCATGACGCCGTCGTCGGCAGCCACGATCAGAATGACGATGTCGGTCACCTTGGCGCCGCGAGCACGCATGGCCGTAAAGGTCGCGTGACCGGGGGTATCGATGAAGGTGATCTTGCGGTCGTTGATCATGACCTGCGAAGCGCCGATAGCCTGCGTAATGCCGCCCGCCTCGCCGGCAGCGACGCCGGTGTGACGGATGGCGTCGAGCAGCGACGTCTTGCCGTGGTCGACGTGACCCATGACGGTGACGACCGGGGCGCGCGGCTTAAGGTCGGCGGGATCGTCGTAGAACGAGAAGGTGTTCTCCTCCTCGGGGGTGATGATCTTGATCTGACGGCCCAGGTCGTCGGCAACCAGCTCGACGAGGTCGTCGGACATGGACTGCGTCATGGTGAGCGGCGTGCCCAGCAGGAACAGGCGTTTGATGATGTCGTTGGCCGGAACGTCGAGCGCCTCGGCGAGCTCCTGGACCGTAACGCCCTGGGAGACCTTGATGGCATCGAGCTCCTCGGGGTTCACGCCCTGGGCCAATGCCTCCTCTATCTTGCGCTCCTCCTGAGCCTTTGCAGCCTCGCGCTCGCGCTTCTCCTTGCGCTTCTTACGACGACCGGTGGACTCGCGAGAAGCCTCCTCGACGGCGGCACGAGCCTCCTCGAGCACCTTCTCGCGGCTGTACTCCTCGGCCTCGCGAGCCATGCGGCTGTAGTGGTCCTCTTCGTTGTTGTGGCCACCCTTGCGCTTTTTGCCCTTGCCCTGCTTATCGGGGTTGGGGAAGTCCATGCCGGCAGCGACATTGTTGCTGGCGTTGGTGCGATGGCTATGCGGACGGCTCTCAGAGGCGTTGCGCTCGGAATTGTTATCGGAGGCATTGCGGTCATTACGACGACCACCACGACGATCGTTATTGCCGCGACGGTTACCGCGCTCGGCGGCGCGCTCGGCCTTGGCCTTGTTCTCGGCGTCCTTCTTCTCCTTGAGCACGGTCTCCTGCGCGGCGATCTGGTCGAGCAGCGAGCGGAAACGCGACCCGGAGTCAGAAGCGGGGACGGCGCGACGCTGGGCCTCGCGGGCAGCCTCTTCCTTTTCGCGGGCAAGGCGCTCCTGCTCGGCCTTCTTCTTGGCCTCGGCCTCGGCGCGGGCGGCCTCCTCGGCAGCCTGGGCAGCGGCGAACTCGCGGCGCTCCTCCTCGC
>CAJMRE010000038.1 GCA_905215755.1 uncultured bacterium | reverse complement strand
TTTGTAAAGCCGTTTGTCTCCACCCGCGTAGCGGGTGGTTTAAAGCTGGCCGCTGTGCGGCCAGCAGACTAAAGTCTTGAATAAAAAGCCCGCCGATCAAATGATCGACGGGCTTAAGAAAGGAGGACCTAGTTAATAAATGCTAGACAATGGCATGTTTCCAGCTAGAAAACGTCCTTGGCAAATACCTTTGAGTCATTGGGGACCTGACGGATTTCGATAACCACGCCATCGTTGACAAGCTCTTGGATATGCTCGGCATCGGTTTCGGTCGCAAAGATCGCGGGGGTCGGATGAAGCGTGGTCTCGGGAGACTTTCGGGTTCCGCCCAGATTGATCTCCTTGATGTCTTTGCAGCCCTTAGCAAGGCGATAGGCATCCTCGATCGTCTCGACAATGATAAACAGCGAATACTTGTCGGTGACGCCGCTGTTGAGCGCCTCGATGGCCGCGTTTACGTCTTTTATGACGAGCTTCACGCCGTTGGGACGAGCTAGCCTCAAAGCGGCTTTTCTCATGTCGTCTTTTGCCACGGCGTCGCTGGCACACAGGATGCAATCGACATCCAGCGCATGTGTCCAAGACATGGCGACCTGGCCGTGAATCAATCGGTAATCGACCCTCGTAAGCTTAATCATCGTAATCATCTCCGCGCGTAATAAAGGTAATGACAGGGTTGAATTATTCGTTGAAGCTTGAGCTAGAACTCTTCTTCTTCGACATCGGCGAGCATATCCGCCGCCTCACAAAGCATGATAAACGAACGTGATCCCTCGACCGCCGCCTTGGCCTTACCCTCGTCGAGGGCGTCCAGCTGTGTAACCATTTCCACCAGCAGCGGCAAGTTCATTCCGGTGATCAACGTAAACGACCCGGCAGTCTGCCTCTGAATGAATTCGTTGTTTACAGAACCGCCGAAGATGTCAGTCACGACAAACCAAGAGTCGGCAGGGTCCCTCGTCTCCATCCAAGCATCGATAAGCGCTGCGACATCCCTCGTATCGTCATCGACATAGGCGCACAGACACTCGATTCGGTCGTTGGCGCCCATCAGGATCTCGAGAGAGCTCTTCATACCTTGGGCGAGATAACCATGACTCGCTAGCAATATCTTATTCATAGTTCTCCAATATCAATAAGACGTACTATATTGTCATAACAAAGTATATAAGCAATTTCCTTTTTGCGGTGCGTCAATTCTCTAATTCCGCGAACGGTAACAATTGGTCGGTAAAACGGCCGCTCCTTTTACAGAACGGCCGCCCTTGCTTACAGATAGAACTTCAGTCGCTCGGTGCAATACACCTGACGAGAGATAAAGAGTGGCTCGCCGCTTGGTGCATAGCGCCTGTCGACAAACAGGAGCAAGGGGGAGTCCAGCTCCACGTTAAGGTATGCCGCCTCGATCTCGCTCGCATAGCAAACCTCGAGCGTACGCGTGTTGGGACCCATTTTGATCCCATGACGATCGAGCACTGCCATCAGCGAATCATCGAGGGACTCATGCTCCAAAAAGGAAAGCGCAGCGGAATAGCTATTGGTTTCCAGCGTCGTGGGCTTGTCATCCACAAGACGCAGACGACGACTACGCAATACCTTTTGGGTATCGTCTACGCCCAGAAACTTCGCGTCTCGCAGGCTTGGGAAGTCCCAGCCCATTGCGAGAACCCTGGTAGACGCCTGCTTGCCCGCAAGCTGGCACGAATGGGTAAAGCTCTCACGGTCGTCCGCGGCATACATCTGTGTGTCCGACGAAACGAACGTGCCCTTGCCTCGGGCCCTCTCAACAAGCCCAGCATCTTCCATTTCTTTAATTGCGGAGCGAACCGTTATTCGACTCACGCCAAATTGCTCGATGAGCTCCGCCTCGGTCGGAAGCTTATCTCCCGGGCGGTACGTGCCGTTGGCGATCGAATCAGAGAGCGCACGAACAATCTGTTTGTACAGGGGGATAACGCTATTTGCTTCAACCATATCAACCATACCTTTGCAAGGAATCAGCAGTTTATAGATAGATGACTTATATTGTATTAGAACTTTTTAGGAGTCCATATATTTCCTAAATGATTCGGTAAACGGGGTGTTATTTCACTTTAGCGGGGTGCAGCGGCTACCCGCGGTATTCGTTATCAACCTAGCTAGGCTAGTCCACCCACATCGTCTTCAGTTCGCTGCAGAGCCGCGGCCCCATATGGGTATACTCTCGGAGATTCGACTCGATTCGCCCCCGCTGGGGCGTCAAAGGAGACTGTATATGCCCACCACCTCAACCGACCCGCGCGCCGCTGCCGCCGCACTGCTGGCGCCCGGTACCACCTGCCACGGCTTTGCCGTCGAGCGCTGCGAAACCGTGCCCGAGCTCGATTCGGACGCCTACGTGCTGCGCCACACCGCCTCGGGCGCTCGCCTGCTGTACCTGGCGTGCGACGACGAAAACAAGGCCTTTGCCATTGGCTTTAAGACGCCGCCGGCCGATTCCACCGGCGTGTTCCATATTCTTGAGCACTCGGTGCTGTGCGGATCGGCCAAGTTCCCCGTCAAGGAGCCGTTTGTCGACCTGATCAAGAGCTCCATGCAGACGTTCCTCAACGCCATGACCTACCCCGACAAGACCATCTACCCCGTTGCCACCACCAACGAGCAGGATCTGTACAACCTGATGGACGTGTACCTGGACGCCGTGTTCAACCCGGCCATCTATACCAAGCCCACCATTTTTGAGCAGGAGGGCTGGCACTACGAGCTGGACCTGCCGGAGGGCGCCGAGAGCGAGGGCGACGGCAGCGCCGCAAGCCTGCGCGAGGGCACACTGCGCTATAACGGCGTGGTGTTCAACGAAATGAAGGGCGCGCTGTCCGACCCTATGAGCGTGCTGGACGACGCCGTCAACGCCGCGCTCTATCCCGACACCGCCTATGCGCACGAGAGCGGCGGCGACCCGCGCGCGATTCCCGCGCTCACCTACGAGCAGTTCCTGGATACGCACGCGCGCCACTACAATCCTTCCAACTCTTATATAACGCTCTACGGCGACCTAGATGTGGGCCGCGCGCTGGCCTTTTTGGACGAGCGTTATCTGTCGCAGCCGAGCGCTGCGAGCCGCCGCATGGACGCTGCCGTTGCCGCCGGCGAGGACCCGTCCACGCTGGCACCCAATCCGCTGGACGTGCAGGAGCCTGTGACCTGCGAGTATAAGCGCGTCGAGATGGCCACCACGCCCGAGAACGCCCTGGTGGGCCTGGGCCTGGTGCTGGGCAGCGCGCTCGACCGCAAGCGCACGATCGCGGCGGACATCCTGTTCGAGGCACTGCTGGGTTCCAACGAGGCACCGGTTAAGAAGGCCATCCTGGCGGCAGGCCTGGGCGGCAACGTGGTGAGCTACACCGCGGCCGAGAGCCTGCAGCCCTACGAGCTCATCATGCTGCAAAACGCGCAGCCCGGCGTGGCGCGCGAGCTACGTCGCGTGTTCCAGGACGCCTGCCGCGACCTGTGTGAGCACGGCGTTCCGCGCGAGCGCCTGGAAGCCATCATCAGCAGCAACGAGTACGACCTGCGCCAGCGCGACTACGGTATCGCCGACGGCGTGGCCATTGCGTGCGACGCGCTGAGCACCTGGCTCTACGATGACGACGCCGCGACGCTGGCGCTCAAGTACGGCCCGGTGTACGAGGAGCTTCGTGGCAAGCTGGACGGCAGCTACTTTGAGGACCTGCTGCGCGAGCTCGTGCTGGAGAATGGCCATATGGCGCTGGTCGAGCTGGTTCCGGTAGACGCTGCCGAGGGTGCAGAGGGTGCCGAGGCCGCCGAGCTGGCTGCCAAGCGCGACGCCATGACCGATGCCGAGCTGGCCGACGTGGTCGAGCGCACGGCCGCGCTGCGTGCCGCGCAGGAGGCGGAGGACACGCCCGAGGACAAGGCAACGCTGCCGCGCCTGCGTGTATCCGACATTGGCGAGGCGCGCCCCGAGCCGCCGCTGGTCGTGGACACGACCGCGCCCATCCCCTGCCTGCGCCACGGCATCCCCACCAACCGTCTGGCCTACGCCATGCAATACTTCGACCTGAGCTGCGTCGCATTTGAGGACCTGCCCTACGTGACGCTGCTCTGCCGCCTGCTCAAGCAGCTGCCCACGCGCGAGCATTCAGCCGAGGAACTCGACAACCTGCTCGCCGGCAAGCTGGGCTTTTTGAGCTTTACGACCGAGGTCATGACGCAGCCCGACGTGGACGGCGTGCGCCCCTACCTGCTGGTGAGCGCCGGCGCCCTGTCCGAAAAGATCAACGCGCTGGCGAGTCTGCCGCGCGAGGTGTGGTCGAGCACGCTGTTGCTCGATGCCGACGCCGACCGCGTGCGCGACGTGCTTACGCAGATTCGCATTGGGCTTGAGCAGGGCTTTATCAACAACGGCCACTCGGCGGCGCTCGGTCGCGCGATGAGCTACAGTTCGCCTTCGGCCGTGGTGCGCGAGCAGCTTTCGGGCGTGGACTTCTACCTGTTCCTGCGCGATCTGCTCGAGCACTTTGACGAGCGACTGGACGACCTGCGCGCCAAGCTTGCCGAGCTGGCAGACCGCATCTTTGTGGCCGATGGCTGCCTGGCAAGTTTTACCGGCAGCGATGAGGACTTTGACGCGTACTGGGCCGCCGCGGGCGACCTGGGGCTTGGCGCTGGCGACGGAGCTGGCAGCGGCACGCTCGTGGTACCGGAACCGCGCGACCGTCACGAGGCTTTCGTTATCCCCAGCGACATCTGCTTTGCGGCAAGCGCGTGCGACCCGCGTCGCCTGGGCATCAACGTGACGGGCGCCTGGGCGGTTGCCGCCAACGCGCTCTCCTACGACTACCTGTGGAACGAGATCCGCGTGAAGGGCGGTGCGTACGGCTGCGGATTCCGCGCGGCCGGCGAGCGTCAGACGGCGTTCTACACCTACCGCGATCCGGCGGTCGATCCTTCGATTGAGCGCGTGGAACGCGCGGGCGCATGGCTCGGCAGCTTTGAGCCCGACGAGGCCGCCTTCGAGGGCTTTATCGTGAGCTGCGTGAGCGGCATGGACGCACCGGTGAAGCCGTACGCGCTCACCAAGCGCCGCAATACGACCTACCTGGCTGGGCTCGATCCGCACGCGCGCGAGGAGCGTCGCGCCCAGATGCTCGCCGCCACGCCCGGTGAGCTTCGCTCGCTCGGCGCCGACGTAACGCGCATCGCAGCCGAGTCACCCACCTGCGTCTTTGGCGGCCGCGACGTCATCGCCAAGAGCAACGCCGGCTTTAACGTCGTCGACCTGATGGGCTAACGCACAGCAAAGGTAGATTTTTGGGACATGCCTGAAAATCTACCTTTTCTTTTGCCGCGGACCGGGCAGGCGGCCCGACTTCGGCCCGCCCCGTCCCACCAGTTTTGTCTCGATCTGTAACAGCTAGGCCCATTTATGTCGAGTTACTGTTACAGATCGAGACAAACCGCCGCAGACACCCGCCCTTCAGCAAAAACCACCGCAAAGGGGACAGGTGTCTTTGTGTTGATTCGAACACTTGTTCTATACGTACACATGTTCTATAGTAGGGGTGCTTGCATCGGACTTAAATTGCAACTAGGATATAGTTGCAGAATGTGAGGCGGGATGACGCGGACCGATAAACTCATCGCCCAACTGCTTAGCTGCCCTTCGACGTATCGGTATGCCGATTTTTTAATAGTCATGGCTTCATATGGCTTTGAAATGGACAACAAAGGCAAGACATCCGGATCGCGCGTTCGCTTCTACAGGCCATCAGATGGCAGGATGTTCGTAATGCACGCGCCACATCCATCTGACGAATTGACAGCGGGAACCATTCGAAACATCGTTCGATTTCTGCAAGATGTCGGAGGTAGTCATGAGTAACGTTTTGGCATACAAGGGCTATTTCGCCCCAGTCGAGTTCGATGCCGAACAGCATATGCTAACAGGTATGGTCACCGGCATTAGGGATGCAATTGTGTTTGAAGGCTCCACGGTTAAAGAAGTGGAGCAATGCTTCCACGACGCCGTCGACGATTACCTTGAGTTTTGCGCCGAGAAGGGCAAGGAACCCGAGCGGGCTTTTAAGGGCTCGTTCAACGTAAGAACGGGCTCCGAGCTCCACAAGCAAGCGGCGCTGGCAGCGGCAAAGAAGGGTGAGTCACTCAATAAGTTTGTGACCGAAGCAATCGCTGCGGCGTTATAGCATTAACGCATAAGCCCAAACAACCACAAAGGGCGCAGTTCGCAGGCATATTTGCAGTGGCTTTACTGCTCATATCGCGTTTGCCCAGATAAAACCTGCCAAAATAAACCTGTCCCTTTTTGGTAGGTTTGGGAGATGAGGCTGGGATGGATAAGGCCGAGTTGCGGCGGGCGGTGATTGCCCGGCGCGATGCTCTTGATTTGGATGTTCAGGCGGCGAAGTCTGCTGTTGTATGCGCGCGGCTTGTTGAGCTGCTGGATCGCTTGGATGCCGCGGCGCCGCGCACCGTTGCCGTCTATGCCGCGATGGGTTCCGAAGTCGACCCCGCCGCGTTTGCCGTCGCGGCCGCCAAATGCGGCTGGCGCGTGGCCTATCCGTGCATGCTCTCGGCAACAGACGCCATGGCTTATGGCCAGCGCATGTGCATGCGGGCAGTCTCTGCTTGCAATGCGTCCGAGGCCCCGTTTATCGCCCACCCTACGCGGGCCTTCGCAGCCACGGACGTCGACAGCGACCACTTCCCCATCGTGCCCGCCGCCGAGCTCGACATGGTTGTCGTGCCACTCGTAGCTTTCGACCGCACCGGCGCGCGCCTGGGCTACGGCGGAGGCTGCTACGACCGCTACCTGCCTATACTCTCGCCCGCATGCCAAATCGTCGGCATCGCCTTTGACGAACAGCGCGTCGACCACGTTCCCACCGACGCCCACGACCTGCCGCTACCCCACATCATCAGTGCCTAAATGCCAGCGTACCTCCCGACAGCCTAGTGCTCCTCGCCGGCGCGGGCCAGGTCGTAGGGCGTGGTCTGGTAGACGTAGTAGTTGAGCCAGTTGGTGTAGAACAGCTGAGCTTGGCTGCGCCAGACGTTGCGCGGCTCGGCGGAGGGGTCGTCGCCCGGGAAGTAATGCGCCGGCACCTCCGGGTTGAGCCCGCGCTTCACATCGCGCTCGTACTCCAGGCGCAGCGTATCGGTGTCGTACTCGGGATGGCCAAAGACAAAGAAGCGACGGCTGTCGGTCGACTTGACGATGTACAGGCCCACCTCGTCGGACACGGCCACGACCTCAAGCTGCGGCTCGGCCTCCACGTCCTCGCGGCGCACATCGGTGTTGCGCGAATGCACGGCATAGAAACGGTCGTCAAAGCCGCGAACCAGCGGGCTTTGCGGCTTCACCAGATAATGCTCAAACACGCCACTCGCCTTTGCCGGCAGGTCGTGCTTCTGGATACCGTAATGATGGTACAGGCCGGCCTGCGCGCCCCAACAAATGTGCAGCGTAGAGTGCACGTGCGTGGTGGACCAATCCATGATCTGGCAGAGCTCGGGCCAGTAGTCGACCTCTTCGAACGGCATCTGTTCCACCGGGGCGCCCGTGATAATCAGGCCGTCGTAGTGGATGTCGCGGATGTCGTCGAACGTGCGGTAGAACGTCTCCAGGTGGCCGGCGCTCACGTGCGTGGCCTCGTGTGTTTTGGTGCGCAGCAGGTCCACCTCCACCTGCAGCGGCGTGTTGGAGAGCTTGCGCATGATCTGCGTCTCGGTAGCGATTTTGGTGGGCATGAGGTTGAGGATGAGCACGCGCAGCGGACGGATGTCCTGGTGCAGCGCCCGGTACTCGGTCATGACAAAGATGTTCTCGCTCTCGAGCTGCGCGGCGGCAGGGAGGGCGTCGGGGATGCGAATGGGCATGGATGCTCCTTACGAGTCAGTTGCAGCTATGGTACAACGACCAGCGCCATCCGCGCGAGCACATCGCCCAGCGATACCGTCAGCGGCCCAAATCGCTCCAAAAGTAGAGATTAAGGCATGCCCAAAAATCTATAGCGCTTTAGCCTAGCAAAGTGGCAACAGGACGCTACAATGGTTCGACGCGAAAAACTCGGCCGAAAGGATACATATATGTACCAGACGCGTAAGATCGGTGTGGTCGGCCAGGGCCACGTAGGAGCACATGTCGCCAACAGCCTGCTCATGCAGGGCATTGCCGATGAGCTGTACCTGTGCGATATCAACGAGGCCAAGGTGACGTCCGAGGTCCAGGACCTGCGCGACTCCCTTTCGTTTGTCCCGTACAACACCAAGATCGTCAACTGCTACGACCACTACGAGGAGCTTGCCTGCTGCGACGTCATCGTCAACGCCGCCGGCAAGGTCGCGCTGGCCGCCGGCAACCGCGACGGCGAGCTGTTCTTTACCACCGACGCCGCCCGCACCTTTGCCAAGCGCATCGTCGACTCCGGCTTTGACGGCATCTTCGTGAGCATCTCCAACCCCTGCGACGTCGTGTGCACCGAGCTGTGGCACCTGACCGGCTACGATCCCAAGAAGATCATCGGCTCGGGCTGCGGCCTGGACTCCGCCCGCCTGCGCACCGAGATCTCCAAGAAGGTCGGCGTGAGCCCCAAGTCCATCGACGCCTACATGATCGGCGAGCACGGCTTTAGCCAGCTGGCAGCCTTTAAGGCCGCGACCATCGCCGGCAAGAGCCTCACCGAGCTTCAGGCCGAGAATCCCGACAAGTACGCCTTTGACCACATGGAGGTCGAGGAGCTCGCGCGCAAGGGTGGCTATGTGACCTACGCCGGCAAGCAGTGCACCGAGTACGCCGTCGCCAACTCCGCCGCACGCGTCTGCGCCGCCGTGCTGCACAACGAGCACGCCGTGCTTTCCGCCTCTACGCTCATGACCGGCCAGTATGGCGAGGAGGGCATCTTCACCTCCCTGCCGTGCGTGATCGGCGCCGAGGGCGTCGAGGAAGTCTACACGCTCGACCTGTCCGAGTACGAGCTCGAGGGCTTCCACAAGAGCTGCCAGCACATCCGCGACAACATCGCCCAGCTCGACTGGTGGGACGCCGAGGCCTACGACGCCAAGTAGGCTGTCGATCGCCACGATCCCACGCATCTAAGCGCTTAACATAGCGGGCAGCGCCGGAACACCACCGGCGCTGCCCGCTTTTTTGCTCACGGGACACGCTTGCGAATCGAAGGTGGATACTTTTCCCGGTACCTAGTACTGCTCGATGCCCATGTAGCGACGAACCTCGGGGCTGTGATCGAACACCTTGCCGCGTGCGGCGCGCAGCTCGCAGCTCATGTTGTAGAAGAAGATCGGCTCCAGGAACGAACGCACGCTGGCAGGCACTTCACCCACGCCGTACTCAAGCGCGTCGAGCACCATGACTGTATCGGTGTGCGTGTTGAGGAACGCAAGAGCGCGCTCCTCCATGGGGCGGCACTCGCCCGATCCGAGCTGCACAAAGTAGAACACGCCGGGCTCGGTGGCCTCGAAGGGACCGTGGAAATACTCGCCGGAGTGGATGTAGCAGCAGTGCTGCCACTGCATCTCCATGAGCGAGCAGATCGCCATGGCATAGGTCTGGCTAAAGTTGGGGCCGGAGCCCAGGATATAGAAGAACTTGTGCTGCTGGCAGAGCTCGGCAAAGCGGGCGCCCAGCTCGGCGTTGACCTTCTCACGGGCGGCGGGCAGCAGCGCATCCATCTGCTTAAGGCCTTCGTACATGTCGGCGAGAGCTTCGTAGCCCTCCTGCTGGTCGAGCAGTTCGGCGGCGATCAGAGCGCCGATGCCCTGCGGCACCTCGGCCTGCGACACGCCCTCGCCCCAGGGGTAGACCCAGGTAGTCCACTTGCCGTTGTCGATCTTGGAGCCCTCGCAGTCGGTGAGGGCGACGACCTCGGCGCCGGCAGCCAACGCCATCTCGCAGCCGTCGACGACCTCCTGTGTGTTGCCGCTGTGGCTGCAGGCGATGACGAGCGACTTCTCGCCAAGACTCTTGGGAGCCATCAGGCAAAACTCGCGCGCCGTATAGACTGTCGAGGTAAACGTGGTGGCCTCGCGCTTGAGCAGTTCGTTAGCCGGCATGAGGTCGATCATCGAACCGCCACAGGCGATCCAAAAGACGTTCTCGACCTTGCCCTTGCGCTCGATGATTTCCTGAACCAGATCGTGTGCGTTCATGCTGATGCTCCTCCTTGTGGGGCGGCTTTGAACGACGACAGCTCGTACCTGCTGTCGTTCTATGTTGTCCTATTTATAGCACGTGCAACAACGCCCGTGAAGTCATCTCGGCAAATTTGTTCTATGTTGTTCTATCTGTGGACGTTAGATGTCGAAGACGTAGCGCGAGCCCACGATCTTTTGGCGGCCGAGCAGTAGAGGGCGCCCGCCGGCGTCGGTAAAGTAGGCCTCCATATAGAAGAGCGGCTCGCCGACCGGCACCTCCAGCAGCGGGGCCGTCTGAGCATCGGCAAGCGCAATCTCCACGGTGCAGGGGTCGGACTTGAGCGGCGCGCGACCCGAATGCTCGGCAACGAGCGCAAAGATTGAGTTATCGGTGAGGTCCTCATCGGCCAACGTCTGCAGGTAGGGATGGTCGGCAAGCACAAAGGCGTTGTTCTCGAGCATGACGGGCACGCCATCTGCCGTGCGCACGCGCTCGACCACGATGAGCTCGCAGCCGGGCTCCACGCCAAAAAATGCCGCGTCCTCACGCGTCGCCGCAACCACCGTGCGCGACACCAGGCGCGCTCCGGCCACCATGTCGTTGGCGGCACAACCCTCGGTGAAACTCTGGACGTCGCCCTTCTGGCGAATCTTGCGTTTGAGCTTGGGAGCGCACACAAAGGTGCCCCTCCCCTGCTGGCGGTTGAGGTAGCCCGCGCGCGACAGCTCCTCGATGGCACGGCGCACGGTGATGCGCCCCACGCCGTAAGACTTCGCGAGCTCCATCTCGGAAGGAATGCGCGAGCCGGCCGCGTACACGCCGCGTGCGATCTCGCCCTTTAGGTCGTCCATGACCTGCTGGTATAGCGGCACGGCGGGCACGTCAGTACGGTCGGTCTTGTTATCGGTCGCCATCGTTACGCTCCATCCCGTGCATGCTCGGATTCAAACTCTTCTATCGCCGCCATAAACTGCTCGCCAAAGGCGTCGGCCTTTTTCTCGCCGATGCCGTTGACCTGGATAAGCTCGTCGCGCGTCTGAGGACGTAGACGGCACAGGCCGCGCAGGGCCTTGTCAGAGAAGACCATGTACGGTGCCATCTCCAGCTCGGTCGAGATCTCCTTGCGGAGTGCCCGTAGGCGCTCAAACAGCTCGGCGTCGTCGCCCACGCGCGGTCGCTGATCCAGCTCGGCCTCCTCGCGCAGCAAATCCACCGCACGGCGGGCACGGGCCGAGGCCTTGCGCTTGGACGCGCGACGCTTAACGGTAAAGGCGAACGTCTCGTCCTCGACCTCGCCGGCACGCGGGCCCAGACCCACGACCGGATACTGGCCCTGCGAGGTGGCCAGGTAGCCCCGCCCGCACAGCTGGCCGATGATGTCCTTGATGCGCCCGACCGATTCGCTCGACAGCTCACCGTAGCCGCGATCCTCGTCCAGATGCATCTGGCGAATGCGCTCGGTGTTGCCGCCGTGAAGCACGTCGGCGATCAGCGACTTGCCAAAGCGCATGGGGCGCGTGGCCACATATTGCACGGCGGCGCGGGCCATGTCGGTGACGTCCTCGACCTCGAACTGTGTGAGGCAGTTGCTGCAGTTGCCGCAACCCTCGGCGTCATCCGTGGCGGTGGCGCCCGCACCAGCCGCGGCAGCATGCTCGGCCGCGGCCTCGTCGCCAAAGTAGCGCAGCATGTATTCGCGCAGACAGCCGGTGGTATTGCAGTAGCCCTCCATCTGGCTGAGCAGGCGATAGCGGTTCTGGAGCGCCCATGCGCGCTGCTCGTCGTCGAGCGCCTCGTCGGCAGCATCGCCGCGGTCGATCAAAAAGCGGCGCATGCGAAAATCGTTGCCGTTCCACAGCAAGTGGCAGCTGGCCGGGTCGCCGTCGCGGCCGGCGCGGCCCGCCTCCTGGTAGTAGGCCTCGATGCTCTCGGGCACGTTGTTGTGAATCACGTAGCGCACGTTGGGCTTGTCGATGCCCATGCCAAAGGCGTTGGTGGCGACCATCACCTGGATATCGTCGTCGATAAAGGCACGCTGGCTCTGGCGGCGGGCGTCGTTGCCCATGCCGGCATGGTAGCGCCCCACACGAATGCCGCTGGGGCCCAGTGCCTCGGCAAGCTCCGCGGCCAGCGCATCGACCGTCTTGCGAGTCGAGCAATACACGATGCCGCTCTCGCTCGAATGCGCGATCACATAGTCGCGCACCCACGCGGCCTTGGCCTTGTCGCCCATCTCCTCGCAGCCAAAGTAGAGGTTCTTGCGATCGAAGCCCGTCACCACGGTCGCGGGGTTTTGCAGTCCGAGCATCTGCTGAATGTCCGCGCGCACGCGCTCAGTCGCCGTGGCGGTAAAGGCCGCCACGATGGGGCGCTGCGGCAGGGAATCGATGAACTCGCGAATCTGCAGGTAGGCGGGGCGGAAATCCTGGCCCCATTGGCTCACGCAGTGGGCCTCGTCAATAGCCACGAGCGGCACGCCAATGCCGGCGGAACCCGCGGCCTCCTGGGCAAAGGCTAAAAAGCGCGGCTCGAGCAGGCGCTCGGGCGCCACGTACATAAGCTGGTAGCGGCCCTCGCGCGCCCGCTTGAGCACGGTGTTTTGCTGGGCCGGAGTAAGACTGGAGTTGAGATAGCTGGGTCGCGCACCCGCCGCGAGCAACGCACGGGTCTGGTCCTCCATAAGCGACAGCAACGGGCTCACCACAAAGGTGATGCCGGGCAGCATGAGCGCGGGCACCTGGTAGCAGATAGACTTGCCGGCGCCTGTGGGCATAACGCCGAGCGCATCGCGGCCAGCAAGAATCGCATCCACCATGCGGTCCTGCCCCGGGCGAAACGAGGTGTAGCCAAAATAGGCGCCGAGCGTGTCGAGCGCCATCTGCTGCATGCTATCGGTCATGGTTTCCTAACGTCTAAGTCATCTGCCGCCGATTATACGCCGCCACGCGGACCGGCGTCGCCCGGCTGTCAGCCACGTTCATTCTGCGGGTAATCATTGGAGACGTTCTTGAATGACCAGTCGTTTAAGAACGTCCCCAACGACTAGTCTCTTGACAAGCGCGGAAATCCCGCAGGTTGAGCAAAAGTCAGCGAAAACGCCCCTAAGCGAGCAAGGTGACGTGAAAGAGGAGGGAAGCGTGCTTTGGTACGCGACCGACGATTGAACGTCAGATTGCCGCTTAGGGGCGTTTGCAGCGTCGAGCCGTTACGCGGTTTGGCAAAACCGCGTAACCAAAGGCGCAGCGTCGATCGGTCCGCCGTTCGTAAGAACGGCGGAACCAACCCTACATGACCATAACGTAGCGCGATCCCACGTAGTACTGCTTACCCATCAGGACCGGCTCGCCATTGGGGCCGATAAAGCCGGCACGCAGGTTGAGCAGTGGATCGTGCGGAGCAATGCCCAACTCGGCCGCCTGCTCGGTATTGGCACGAACGGCCTCGACCGTGCGGTAGCCAACCGAGACAATCGGCGTTCCGCCAACACGCTCGACCTCGGCAAAAATCGACTTGTCCTCAAGATCGGCCGTCAACAGCTCACGGTAGGCGTCAAACGGCACAAAGATGTTCTCCTCAAAAATGGGCTCGCCGTCGGCCGTACGCACGCGCTTGATGTGCAGCAGCAGCGCGTCCTTCTGCAGGCCAAAGAACTCCATCTCGTTTTGACGTGCCGGCACAATCTGGCGATCGACCACATGCGCGCCCGCCTTCATGTCATTATCGGCACACAGCGCGGTAAACGTCTGCAGCGTCGAAGCGTGGAACTGGCGGTTGATGTGCGGCGTGGAGACAAAGGTGCCACGGCCCTGCTGCTTAACCAGGTAGCCATCGGAGCACAGCTCCTCGACGGCGCGGCGCACCGTAATGCGGCTCACGTCGTACCGCTCGGCTAGCTCAAGCTCGGACGGAATACGCTCCTTGGGTGCATAAACACCTTTCTCGATCGCGTCCTTGATTTCGTCATAAATCTGCTGGTAAAGCGGTGCATTTTTGGGCGTAGGCATATCTAATCACTCTTATCGAAATATTGAAATAACTAATACGTATATAACGTCTAGTTTCATGTTACCTCATATTGATAAAACGATACACCCTCCCTACCAAAAAGCGACAGCTTCATTTTGGCAGGTTTTATCTGGGCAAACGAAAGTCCCTCGAAAGCAACGGGGCTTTCGTGGGGCTCATACGGAAGGGTTGCGCCGGGCCGGTAAAATGCCAAAACCCTACTTGCCGTCGTCCTGCTGCAGGCTGTCCTGCTCGCTGAGGCGCGCCTGCCTGCTGGCCATGCGTGCGGGCTTGTCGGGATCGGGAACGGCCGTGGGCATGGGCTCGTCGACATGACCTCCCCACCAGCCGCCCACAAAGTTGAGCGTGTGGAACACGTTGATCACGGCGCCGGGATCAATGTCGCACACCAGCTTGATAATGTCCTGGCTCTCGTAGGTCGATACAACGGCGTGCAGCAGGTACATCTTCTCGCGGCTGTATCCGCCAATGACCTCGGCGCAGCTAATGCCATGCTGAAAATGGTCAACATAGGCGGTCATGACCTCGTCTGCCTTGCGCGTCGTGATCTGCAGCGTCACGCGGTCGTAGCGACGATAGAAACTGTCGATGGTCTTGGTCGAAATAAACTGGAACACGATGGAATACGCCGCCTTGTCCCAGCCAAACATAAAACCAAAGATCGCCAGGATAAAGCAGTTGAAACCAAAGATGACGCCCCAGATGGTCTTGCCCGTGTGGTTGGAGACCCACAGCGCGATAAAGTCGGTGCCGCCGGTGGATGCGCCGGACTTAAGCGCGATGGCAGCGCCCAGACCCGAGACTACGCCGCCAAAAATGATGAGCATGATCTTGTCGCCTAAAAACGGCGCGAAGTGAAAGACGTTGAGGAACAGCGACGAGAGCACGACCTGCATCATCGAGAAGATGACGAAGCGCTTGCTAATGCCACTCCAACATAGGAGCGCCACGGGGATGTTGAGCGCGAGCATACCGAGCGAGATGTCGATGTGAACGCCGCCGAGCGAGGTAACGCGATCGAGCAGGACCGCAACGCCGGTGAGGCCGCTCGGAAGCAGGTCGGCAGGCTGAATGAATGCCTGGATCAGAAATGTCTGGAGAACGGCGGAAATTGTGACCGCCACTGCAGTAATGGCGCGGCGGACGATGGTGAGACGGCCGAGCACGAGCACTCGGTCCGTGAGCTGATCGATGGCGTTCGCCACGTAGGCTCCTTTCGAAGGCAGATCTAGTTGTGGGGCATGTCGGCGATTGTAGCACGGAGCGTGCGAGGGCGCTTCAATTCACCCTCCCTCGACAACCAAAGGGGGACCAGCAACCCCCACGACCAAAGGCCCAAATTACAAGTGAGTAGACTTTTTACGATCTGCCGAGCACACCCAAAACCGCCACCCCTGTGACCTGCGGTTTTACAAAGGAAGATATGCATTGTGCTCGGCCAGCGCCAAAAAGTCTACTCACTTAGCCCGAATCGAAGCCAAACGAACCAAAATCGAAACCAAATTGAGCCAATCCACCGCAAAAAACGTTTGTACCCGTGCTTCTCGCGGCGGATTGACACTACAAAGCGGCCAAAATGTCAGTCAGATTATCGATAACGGCATCGGCTCGCGATTGATCGAGGTTGACGCCCTCGTGCGGACGCAGCGCCAGGACGTGGGCACCGGAGCGCTTGCCGGCCTCGATGCCCATGGGCGAGTCCTCGATAACCAGGCACTCGGTCGGCTCCACCTCCAGCGCCTCCATGGCACGCAGGTAGATCTCGGGGTCGGGCTTAAACGCACTGCACTCGTGACCGCTGATGGTGTAGTCCAGCACGTCGGCGATACCGGCAATCTCCACCAGCTCGTCGATCAGCTCGCGATAGGACGAGCTCGCGATGGCACACTTCACGCCGCGCTCGTGCAGCTCGCGCATCACCGGCTCCGTCTGCTCGTTGAGCAGCTCGGCATACGGAACGGGGTGGACCGGGCTGTAGACTTGCTTGTACTCCACGCGCAGACGCTCGCGCAGCTCAACATCGTCGGGCACCAGCGCCTCCCAAATGGCAGGCTCGTTAGACCCCGAAAGATCGGGAATCTCGTCAAAGTGGAACCCCTTCTCTTCCATAAACGCCACGCGGCGACGGTTGTAGAACCACTCGGTATCGACCAGCACGCCGTCCATATCAAACAGCACTGCTTTGATCATACGCATCTCCTCCCACCTGCCAAAAAGGGACAGGTTTATTTTGGTAGGTTTTATCTGGGGCTTTGCAGCGCAACGGACACGCCCTCCCCAAAGCAAAAAGGGGACAGGGCGCAAACCCCATCCCCTCTCAACCAACCCGTAAGGTCTACTTACTTGCGATTAGTAGGAAAGCTTCCACATGTAGCGACGCATGGTCAGCGGGTGCTGACGGGCCTCGGCGATCTGGTTGCCGTACTCGCGCATAACGGCGAGGTGCAGCAGCGGGTTGAAGTAGGTGAGGACGCTAGCCGGCACAGCGTCGGCCAGGCCGTAGTCCTTGGAGTCAATCAGAGCGACCTTGGCGCCCATGCGCTTAAGGAAGGTGAGGGCACGAGCGTCCATCGGACGGGTAGCACCGTCGGACATGAGGAAGACGTAGGGCTTACCCTCGGTGGAAACCTCAAACGGGCCGTGGAAGTACTCGCCGGTGTTGTAGGAAGCAGCGTCGATCCACTGCATCTCGGTGAACAGGAAGGCGGCGTTAGAATAAGCCATCTTCTCGGAGGCACCGGAGGCCATGAAGTAGATCATCTTGTCGTCCTTGAAGTCCTGAGCGAACTGCTTGGCCAGGCCCTTGGCGGAGTGAGCAGCGTTCTCGATCAGCTCGAAGATGTTGGTGAGGCCGGTGATCATGTCCTCGTAGTGATCATAGCCCTCGGTCTGCTGAAGGATCTCGAGAGCAAGAGCGATGGCGTAGGCGGGCTTCTCGGCCTTGGCAGCATAGTTGGCATGGAAGCCGTGGACGATGACGTAGTCAGCGTCGACGGTCAGAGCGGAGCCAGCCTTGTTGGTGAGGGAGACGACCGGGCAGTTGTGCTTCTTGGCGGTCTTGTTGGCCTCGACGGTCTCGGGCGTGGAGCCACCGAGGGAGCAGGTGATCACGAAGGTGTGCTCGTTGACCCAGGAAGGCGTGTCGTAGTTGAACTCGTTAGCGGTGAAGATCTGAACGTTCAGCTTGTCCGTGTTGTTGGCCAGGAAGTACTTGGCGGGGTAAAGGTCGGACATGGAGGCACCGCAGCCGACGAAGGCGACGCTGTGGATCTCGTGGTTGGACAGGACGTCAGCGACGATCTGCTTAGGGAGGTTAAGGTCGATCTCGTACATCTGACACATTCCTTTC
>CAJMRE010000037.1 GCA_905215755.1 uncultured bacterium | reverse complement strand
GGACTTGCAGCGACGGACCTCAGGACACTCTTACACCACGTCTGCGCGCGCGACCACATTGACAGCGTACAATACGCATGTTTACCATGGCAAAAGCTAAATTTGGGGAGGGGGAGCGCACGGTGGAAGTGCTGGTTGTTGGCAATACCGCGTATGTCGATGACGACTTTTGTGCCAAGGCGTTTCCCGGTGACCATGTTCAGGTCGTGGCGGCCAACGAGGCGCGCCGCGACGGGTCGTCGCTCCATGCGTCTTGGAAAGAGCTGCTGCAGCACCTGGACCAGGCTTACGAATTCGACCGTGTGGTCTACCTCTCTACCTATCTCACGCCGCATACCGAGGCCGTTGGCGACATCGAGCTGCTGCGCTCCGTCTTTCGAGCTTGCATGGGTCGCCAGATTCAGCTGCTGTTTGTGACTGGTCCCATGGGAGCGGACGGTGCGGTGGACGTTGCGGGGCAAAACGGCAAGGGCATCATTGCCCGTGCGGCCAACGACCTGTGCCGCTACTATGCGGTCCGCGACGGCATTCAGGCCAAGATCTTGCGCGTGCCGTATCTGTACACCGCCTCGCCCACGCTGGAAGACCCGATTTTGACCCCGCTGTTCGAGGCGTGCTCGCAAGGCTCTGCTGTCATGAGGGCTGGGGCGGACTCACCGCTCGGTGCCCTCTGCGCCGAGGAGCTGGCCGTTCTGGTGCGTCGCATCTTCGACAGCTGGGATGCCACATTCGAGGAACTCGAGGTTCCGGATAGCTTTGCCCACACCGTGGGAGACCTGGGCGAGGCGCTCAAGGGCTTGTTCCCGGGGCTCGACATTACCTACGACGGGGACGCCGTCGTCTCCATTGCTCCGAGCGATACCGTCCGCACGCGCTACGGGTGGTTCCAGCGCTATGACGTGCTGCGCGATCTTTCGACCATACACGCCCGCTGGGAGCAGACCCTCGCGGGCAAGCGCCATCCGCTGCGTGCCGCCATCGACCGCATGCGCGGGCGGACACTGCCCATCAAATGCCTGGAGACCGCGCTGGCCTGGGTGCTCTTTGAGGGCCTGGAGCTGGTGTTTTCGCAGTCTGCTCAGCTTAACGTGCTCGACTACCGCCTGCTGTACGTGGTACTGATCGGCACGCTGTATGGGCTCGATTTTGGCCTGGTTGCGGCGCTGCTGGCGTCGGTGGGTTTGGCCGCGAGCTACTTTACTCAGTACGGTTATACCTTCCAGGGTCTCTTTTACGAGCCGTCCAACTGGCTGCCGTTTATTGCGTACTTTGTGGTGGGTGCCGTGTGCGGCTATGTGCAGCTGCGCAACAGCGAAGCCATTAGGGCGGAGCGCGATCAAAACGAGCTCGTGCGTAATCGCAATACGTTCCTCACACAGCTTTACCACGACGCGATCGAGGACAAGCGCGCGTACAGGCGCCAGATTGTGGGTCGCCACGACAGCTTTGGCAAGATCTTTGCCGTGACGCAGGAGCTCGACGTACTCAACCCACGCGACATCTATCGCAAGTGCTGCGAGCTTCTGGGCGAGATCCTCGAGAACGATTCGGTGGCGATCTACCATGTTTCGGGCGGGGCATTTGCACGCCTGGTGGCAGCAAGTCCCGCGATTGCCGAAAATGCCGCACGCTCGCTCACGCTTGAGCAGCTTGCACCTCTTTTGGGCGACGGGGGTCGTTCGAACCTGTGGGTGAACCGTGAGCTGACGCCGGGGTTTCCCATGTTTGGAAACGCGATCGAGCGCGACGGGGCACCCGCCGTGTTGATCTTTGTGCGTAGTGCGGCCGAAAACCAAATGACCCTCTATTATCAAAACCTGTTCCGCATCTTGTGCGGGCTGGTCGAAAGCGCGCTGGGCCGTGCCTTTGACTATGAGGCGGTGGCGCAGGATAAACGCTGCGTTGACGGCACTTGCGTGCTCAAGCAGGCGGCCTTTGGCCAAGAGCTCGCGGCGGAGCAGGCGCTGGCAGATAGCAAGATGGGGAGTTTTTTGCTCCTGCGCGTGGTACCGGGCATGGAGCCTGTCGGCGAGCTGGTGGGCGCAATTGGGTCGGCAATCCGCGAGAGCGACGCGGCGGGCTTGGTCGACGGCAACGTGCTCTACCTGCTTATGCGCCAGGCAAAGGCGTGCGATCTTCCCATTATCCGTAAGCGCCTGAGCGCAAAGCATATTGCGGTGGAGCCCGTCGACGGCGAGGGCATCGTGGCGCTGCTGCAGCGCATCGCTTACACCGGTGACGGTGAGGGGGGTGCCGCTTGATCTCGCTTGTCGTTGCTGCCGTCTTGCTGCTGATTCATTCGCTGGTTTGCCTGATGCTGTGGACGCTCATGAAGCTGGGCCTGCTGCCGGTGCGCGGGCACATGCTGGCTGTAATAGTGCTGGTGCCGCTGTGGGGCCCGTTGCTGGTGGTTTTGCTATCGGTGCGCAGCGCGGTGCTTGGCGAGTGGCTGAAAGAGTCTGCGCTGGAGTCGCTGCGCTTCAACGACGACCTGCATCGTAGTATGTCGGTACCGAGCGGTGAGGACGATGCAGGCGTAGTGCCGCTCGAGGAGGCGCTTATCGTCAACGACCCGGCATACCGGCGCCGCCTAATGCTCTCCATGCTCACCGAGGAGCCCGACGCGTACCTGGCGCAGCTGCAGGCGGCTAAGCTTAACGACGACGTTGAGGTGGCGCACTATGCCGCGACGGCGGTGGCGCAGATCTCCAAGGAGTCCGACCTTAAACTGCAGCAGCTGGAGCGTGCCTTTAAGACGGACCCGAGCGCGCAAAACCTCAACGAATACTGTGATTTTCTTGGTGAATACTTGGGCTCGGGCTTGGCTGAGGGGCGCGTTGCTCAGATTCAGCGCCAACAGTACGCGCGCCTGCTTGCGCGTCGCTGCGAGCGCGAGGATACCCTTGAGCTGCGCATTCGATACGCGACGGCGCTGGCCGATGTCGGACAGATCGACGAGGCGCAGGCCGTGACCGACCAGCTGGTACTCGACGTGCCCGAGGAGCAGGAGGTTTGGATGCTTTGCCTGCGCCTAGCCGTGATGCGCCGCGACGGTGACGAGGTCCACTGTGTGATCGATGCGATTGACAAGCAACGTGTGTATTTGAGCGCCGACAACCGCGAAAAGTTGGCGTTTTGGCGCGATTGGGAGGAGGCCCGATGAGCGTGGCGCAACATATCCGAGACCGTGTGGGCCGCTTTCGTTGGATGGGACTCCTCGTGGTGTGGGCGGTCTTTATTGCCATGGCCGCCGTGCTGCTGGTGGAGCGTGCCGGCGTGCAGTACAGTGCGGGCCAGCATAGGCTGGGGATGCTTGCCGCCAACGACGCGGTGCCGGCCTCCTCGGCAATCTTTGGCCAAAAGCCCACGTGCCTGGTCATTACCGACTCGGACCAAGATGGCGTCGACGACGTTAAAGACCAGTTCGACCAGATTTTGCTGGACATGAAGATCGCGCACCGCGATGTTGATATTGCCACCGCCGGTGCGGACGCGATCCCATCGCTCACGTCGTTTGATCGCGTGATTGTGCTCATGCCGTCGCTCGATGGGCTCGGTACGCACCTGAGCGACATTATGAGTTGGGTGAGTGCCGGCGGTTCGCTTATGCTCGCCATGCCGCCGGATAACTCGAGCTATCTGCAAGTGATTGCCTCCAAGCTTGGCATTGAATCGGCCGGATATGACTATGTAAAAGCCGAAAGCATTGTGCCGAGCGAGGACTTTATGCTGGGCGGGGGAGAGCGCTACGAGCTCTCGGACCCCTTTGATTCGTCGCTTTCGGTATCGCTGCGCGAGACGGCTCGTGTGTGGGCTATGACCGGCGATGCGGGCGCCCCGCTCATTTGGTCGAATGACTGCGGTAGCGGGCGCACCGTGGTGTGCAATATCGGTATCTACGACAAGGTCATGCGCGACTTTTACGCCGCGGCGATCAGTCTGCTGGGCGATGCCACGGCCTATCCGGTCATCAACAGCGCCGTGTTCTATTTGGACGACTTTCCTAGCCCCGTGCCCTCGGGCGATGGTACTTATATCAAGCGTGACTACGGCCTTTCCATTGCGGATTTTTACACCAAGGTCTGGTGGCCCGACCTGCAAAAGCTCGCGCAAAAATACGGCATTCGCTATACCGGCGTGATGATCGAAAACTACGAGGACGCGGTCAACCAGATCGAGCCCGCGCGCCAACCCGATACCACGCAGTTCCGCTATTTTGGCGGCATGCTGCTGCAGATGGGCGGCGAGCTGGGCTTTCACGGTTACAACCATCAGCCTCTGGCACTCTGGGACACCGACTACGGCACGCTGTACGACTACAAGACCTGGAAGAACAAAGAGACGCTTGCCGCTTCGCTCAACGAGCTTATAGCCTTCCAGGACGAGGTGCTGCCCAACGCGCACGGCTCGGTCTACGTGCCGCCGTCGAATATCCTTTCGGCCCGAGCGCGCCAGCTCATCGGCACCGACGTTCCGCGCATTAAGACTATTGCCAGTACGTACTTTGAGGACGGTACCGACCTGCCCTACGTGCAGGAGTTTGGCGTGGCGAGCGATGGCATTGTGGAGCAGCCACGTATTGTTTCGGGCGGCATGGTCGACGATTCCTATATGCGCCTGGCAGCCGTGTCCGAGCTCAACATGCACTACGTGAGCACGCACTTTATGCACCCGGACGACCTTTTGGACCCCGATCGCGGAGCCAAGGAGGGCTGGGAGGTCTACAAGGGCGGCCTGACCGACTTCCTGGAGTGGCTTACCAAATCCGCTCCCGACCTGCGGCGCCAGACGGCGTCGGAGTGCTCCGGTGCCATCCAGCGTTTTTCGTCCGTGACGGTGAGCGTGGATACCAGCGTGGATACCAGCGCGGATGCCTGGACGCTCAGCCTGGGCAATTTCCACGACGAGGCGTGGCTCATGTTCCGCGCCAATAATGGCGAGCCGGGTGCGGTGACGGGTGGCGAACTGACGCACCTTACGGGCAATCTGTATCTGCTCAAGGCAAATGATAAGACCGTGACGATCGAGCGCAAGGAGGGTGGCGATAAATGAGAATCTGTCTGGTACTCGAGGGTTGCTACCCCTATGTGCACGGCGGCGTATCTACCTGGATGCATGGCTATATCCAGGCCATGCCCGAGCATGAGTTTGTGCTGTGGGTGATCGGCGCGCATGCTGCCGACCGCGGCAAGTTTGTCTACGAGCTGCCCGGCAACGTGGTCGAGGTGCACGAGGTGTTCCTGGACGATGCCCTGCGGCTTTCGGGTGAGCAACACGAAGCCAGTTTTGACGACCGCGAGCGCGAGGCGTTACGCCGTCTGGTGTCGCTCTCCAATCCGGATTGGGATGTTCTGTTCGATATTTTCCACCGCCGTCGCGTGCATCCGCTCTCGTTTTTGCAGAGCCGCACGTTTATGGATATCTTTCGCGACGTGTGCCTGGCCGAGTATCCCTACACGCCCTTTGCCGATGCATTCCACACCATGCGCTCCATGTTGCTGCCCGTGCTCTACCTGTTGGGCAGCGAGGTGCCGGTGGCCGATGTGTACCATGCCATCTCGACCGGCTACGGTGGTCTGCTCGCATGCCTGGGCTCGAGCGTTTCCCATGCGCCGGTACTGCTGACCGAGCACGGCATCTATACCCGCGAGCGTGAGGAAGAGATCATTCGCGCCGACTGGGTGGTGCCGTCGTTTAAGGACCGCTGGATTCGCTTTTTCCACCTGCTTTCGGAGGAGATCTACCGCCGTGCCTTCCGCGTGACCAGTTTGTTCCATAACGCCCGCAAGACGCAGATCGATATGGGCTGCGATGCAGACAAATGCCTGGTCATCCCCAACGGCATCCAGTTCGACCGCTTTAAGGACATTCCCTTAAAGCCCGATGACGGCTGGGTGGACATTGGCGCGGTGGTGCGCCTGGCGCCCATCAAGGACGTCAAGACTATGATCTATGCGTTCTTTGAGCTGCATGAGCGCCTGCCCAAGGTGCGCCTGCACATCATGGGCGGCGTGGACGACGAGGAGTATGGCGCCGAGTGCCACGCGCTGGTCGAAACCCTGGGCGTGCGCGACCTGATTTTTACCGGCCGCGTCAACGTGGTCGAGTACATGGAAAAGCTCGACTTTACCATTTTGACGAGCATCTCCGAGGGCCAGCCGCTCAGCGTGCTGGAGTCGCTTGCAGCGCGCCGTCCCTGCGTGACGACCGAGGTGGGCTGCTGCCGCGAGCTGCTCGAAGGCGCCCCGGGTGACGACTATGGCGTGGCGGGTTTTGTGACGCCGCCCATGTATCGCAAGGGCTTGGCCGATGCCATGGAGCGCATGTGCACAAGCCGCGCCCGTCGCATTGAGATGGGGGAGCGCGGGCAGCGTCGCGTTGCCACGTACTTTTTGCACGAGCAAATGCTCGCCAACTATCGCGCGCTGTACGACGAGACGGCGCGTGCGTTTAACCTGCCCAGAGAGGGGGAGTAGCCGATGGCCGGAATCGGTTTTGAGCTTAAGCGCCTGTTTAGGCGCAGGGGCCTGTTTGCCACGATGCGTGCTTACGGCTACGCCGGCATTGTGTGCACGGGTCCCATGCTGTTGGGCGTGCTGCTGCAGGTGGGTATCTTGGTGCTGTGCGGTCTGTGGGGTGTGGGCCGTGCCAACCAGGATCTGCTGGTGTGCATGGTGACCTACACACTGCTGGCCTCACTTTTGCTCACGAGCTTTTTCTCCATGCCGGTCACGCGCTTTTTGGCCGATATGTTGTATGCCGAGCGCGAGGATGAGATACTGCCTTCGTTTTGGGGCTCCAACGCCATCATGCTCGTTGCGGGCACCGTGCTCTACGGCGCTTTTTTGCTGTTCTCGGGCGCCACACTGCTGCAGGGACTGCTGTGCCTGTGGCTGTTCAACATTATGATCGTCAACTGGAACGGCATGAGCTACCTCACCGCCATCAAGGATTACCGCGGTATCCTGTGCAGCTTTGCGGCTGCCATTGACGTCGCGTGCCTATGCGCCCTGGCCGCGCTGGCACTGGGGCTGCCGCCGGTCGAGGGCCTGTTGGCATCAATTGCTCTGGGCTACGGCGTCATGCTCGCCTGGGACGTGGTTCTGCTATACCGGTATTTTCCTCAGAGCGACCGCAGCCCCTGGCTCTTTTTGCAGTGGCTCGATCAGTTTATGCCGCTGGCGCTCACGGGCCTGTTAACCAATCTGGGGCTCTTTGCGCACCTGGTGATTATTTGGGCCGGTCCCATTGGCGTGCAGGTCAAGGGCTTCTTTTATGGTGCGCCCTACTACGATGTGCCGGCGCTCATCGCGTTTTTGACCATCCTGGTCACGACCGTCAACTTTGTGGTCTCGGTCGAGGTCAACTTCTATCCGCGCTATCGCGACTACTACAGCCTGTTCAACGACGGCGGCGTGGTGGGCGACATTGTGGTGGCCGAGGAGGAGATGCTCTCCACGCTTAACAGCGAACTGCGCTTTTGTGCGCTCAAGCAGCTGTTTGTGACCGCGGCGGTCATCTCGCTCGAGACCACGGTGCTGTCGGCCCTACCGTTGGGCTTTAACAACCTTATGCACGGGTATTTTCGCACGCTGTGCGTGGGCTACGGCCTGTATGCCGTGGGCAATACGGTGTTGCTCATCTTGCTGTACTTTACCGACTATAAGGGGGCCGTGCTGGCTTCGGGCCTGTTTGCCGGTGTGGCCGGGCTGGCGACTGCCGTGTCGTTGCTTTTGCCGCAGCAGTTTTACGGCTTTGGCTTTTTGTTGGGTGCGGCGGTGTTTTTTATCGTGGCGCTGCTGCGACTCGATACCTATACCGCCAACTTGCCGTATCGTATCCTGAGCCAGCAGCCCATTGTGGCGACTGACAAGACGGGCTGGTTTACCGAACTTGGCCGGGTGCTCGACCGTGTTGAGCAATGCTACGAGGAAGGTCGCCATAAGGGTGAGCCACATGGTGCGTTTGAGCGCGCAGTAGTTCACGTGTATCGCAAGCATTGGGGAGGTTCTGATGACCGATAGAATGATGTCCCGCCGTCGCCTTTTTGAGGCGGCTGCCGGTGCGCTGTTGCTTTCGGGCTGCTCGGTGCAGGAAGACCCCTCGACCAAAAAGGTCAAAAAGCAGGACAAGATTAAAAAGGCCGAGTCCTCGGACGGTACCAAGCACCTACGCGATAAAGATGAGCTGTACGAGGTCTACGACGACTCGGGTATTGTGACCATGTATCTGACGGTCTCGCGCGGCAACAGCTCCGAGAACACCGACCACAGCTGGGCCGAGATCAACACGTACTCGGTGTATGACTATGCCGACATGGGCGTGACGCGCTATCAGGTTATGGGCCTGCTGCAGCCGGGCGACGAAGACGGCCCGGTGGCCGGCGAGGTTGGCTATGGCGAGGAAGCGCCCAATGCTACCGTGCAGGTGCGCGGTCAGACATCGAGCATGAACTCGCAAAAGAATTACAAGGTGGAGCTCAAAAAGGGCAAGGGTACCTGGCGCCAACAGCGCGCGATTGCGCTCAACAAGCACATGGGCGAGGGTATGCGTTTTCGCAACAAGATGGCCTACGACCTTATCCGTGGGATTCCCCAGATGATGGGCCTGCGCACGCAGTTTGTGCATCTGTGGGTGTGCGACCAGACCGAAAAGTCCAACGACACCTTTGAGGACTACGGCCTGTTTACGCAGGTCGAGCAGCTCAACAAGACGGCACTTAAGGCTCACGGTCTGGATAAGAACGGGCATCTGTATAAGGTGAACAACTTCGATTTCCATCGCTTCGAAGACACCATTAAGCTCACCGATGACCCCGACTACAACCAGACGGCGTTTGAGGGCATGCTCGAGATTAAGGGCGATTCGGACCATACCAAGTTGATCGAGATGCTCGATGCGCTCAACGACGATACGCATAAGATCGACGATGTGCTCGACACCTACTTCGATACCGAGAACCTGGTCTATTGGATGGCGTTTCAGATCTTGACGGGCAATTGCGATACGCAGAACCGTAACTGCTATCTATACAGTCCGCTTAACTCCAAGGTCTGGTACATCCTGGATTGGGATAACGACGGCATGCTGCGCAAACTCGAGTTGAGCCTGACGGGATTCTCGGATTATGCGAGCTGGGAGCGTGGCGCAAGCAACTACTGGGGCAACGTGCTGTTTAACCGCGCGTTGCGCAGCAAGTCGTTCCGCGCCGAGCTCGATAGCGCCGTCAAGGACCTGCGCTCGTATATGACCGAGGCACGCCTGAGCAAGATGATCAAGCACTACCGCGAGGTGACTGAATCCCTGGTCTTTGCTTCGCCCGATATCGACCATCTGCCTGTCACCAAGGACCAATACGAGCAGATCGCCGTGGCGATTCCCTCCGAGATCGAGGAGAACTACAAGAGCTTTCGCGAGAGTTTTAAAAAGCCCATGCCGTTCTACATCGGCGTGCCGCAGATCGATAACGGTAAGCTGCGCATTAACTGGGATGCGTCCTACGACTTTGAGGCGCGCGACATTCGCTACACCGTAGAGCTTGCGCGCGACTATGCCATAAGCGACGTGGTCTTTAAGGCCGAGGACGTGCTGCTTCCCGAGGTGACCTGCGATGCGCCCGATGCCGGCCAGTATTTTGTGCGCGTGCGTGCCACCAACTCCGACGGTTATAGGCAAGATGCGTTTGACTACTATGTGACTGACGACGGCAAGCACTATGGCATGAAGTGTTTTTACGTGCAAGACGGCGGTAAGGTCGTGGAGGACACGTATGAGGAGGGCTAGCGCGCTGCTTGAGCGCTTGGCGGCTCCGCCTGTACGTACCACGCAGGAGCGTTACCGCCACGAGCTCAAATATCTCATTAACGAGGGCGAGCACTCCGCGCTTGCCTGTCGCATGGCGCCGGTTTTTAAACTGGACAAGCATGCGCGGGCGGGTGGTTACACCATTCGCAGCCTGTATTTTGACGACTACTGCAACTCGGCCTACGAGGAAAAAGACGCCGGCATTCTCATGCGCAAAAAGTATCGCGTGCGCATCTATAACGGCAGCGACAAGGTGATTAAGCTTGAGCGCAAAAAGAAGTACGGCAGCTGGATCTACAAGGAGGACGCGCCGCTTACGCGCGGCGAGTTTGAGCAGATTCTGGCTGGCGACTACGACTTTTTGCTGAGGAGTCCTTATCCGCTCTGTCGCGAGTTCTACATCGAGTGCATCTGCAACATGATGCGCCCGCGGACCATCGTGGACTACGAGCGCGAGCCGTGGGTGATGGATGAGGGCACCGTGCGCATTACGTTTGACATGAACGTGCGTGCCGCGGTGGGAAGCTTCGATATCTTTGACGCGACGCTGCCCGCGTTGCCGGTCCTGGAGCCCGGCAAGCTGGTGATGGAGGTCAAGTTTACGGAGTTTTGTCCGCAGCTGGTGCGCGATATGGTGCCGCCGGGCGCGGCCGAACTCACGGCGGTCTCTAAGTACTGCCTGTGTTATGACAAGACCGCCTACCTGCGCGGATTTAATTACTGGGAATCGGATTTTGAGAACCGAGGGGATATTTAGACCATGAGCACCAGGGACTTTTTTAAGAACTCCGTCTTGGAGGCGTTTGGCCAGGTCGACCCTGCCAAGATTGGCCTGTCGCTGCTCGTGGCGCTCGCCATGGGCATCCTGATCTATTACGTGTACAAGCGCTTTTTTACCGGCGTGGTGTATTCGCGCAGCTTTGCCGTGACACTCGTGGGCATGTGCGTGCTTACCTGCATGGTCACGCTCGCGATCTCGACGAACGTGGTCATCTCGCTCGGTATGGTCGGTGCTCTGTCTATCGTCCGCTACCGTACAGCGGTCAAGGACCCGCTCGACCTGCTGTATCTGTTTTGGGCCATTACCACGGGCATTACGGCCGGTGCCGGCATGTATGCGCTCGTGGGGCTCACCGCGGTGGTGATCGTGGCGATGATCGCCGGCTTTGCGAGCCACCAGGACAAGTCGCGCGTGTATATGATGGTCATCCACTACACGGGCCAGACCACCGGCGACGATATCGTGCGTGCATTTGGGCGCACCAAGTTTACGGTGAAGTCCAAGACCATGCGCGGTGACAAGGTCGAGATGGCCGTGGAGGTGTTCTCGGACGGTGTGGATATGCCGTATGCCGACGCCATTCGCGCGCTCGACGGCGTGGAGGACCTGACGTTGATCCAATACAACGGCGAATATCACGGCTAACTATGTTCCGGCGTTTTAACAAACGCCGGACCGCTCGATGCTGCGCGGGCATCTGCCGGGCGATCTGCCGCTCAAACCGTCGCTCGCGTACATAAAGTACGCGTCGCTCCTCTTTCGCGGCACCTCGCCACGGCAGCTGCCCGCTCGCTGACGTTTGCTCCACCTGGTGGACTGATTTTGTTCGCATGCCGTCTTCACGGGTATCATGGTGAAAGCGATTTCAATGACAGGGGTGCTCGTGGTAAAGATGAAAGATGTGGCCGAGCTGGCGGGCGTTTCGAGCGCCGCCGTCTCGCGCTACCTCAACGGTGGATATATCTCGGCGGACAAGGCCGAGCGCATTAAGCAGGCAATCGAGTTGACCGGATACGTGCGATCCAGCCAGGCTCGCGCGCTGCGCACCGGTTCCACCAAGCTTATCGGCGTCATCGTACCTAAGATCAACTCGGAATCCGTAAGCCGCATTACCGCCGGTATTGGCCAGGTGCTTGGTCGCCGTGGCTACCAGATGCTGCTTGCCAATACCGACAACGCGGCCGATCGCGAGCTCGAATACCTCGATTTATTCCAAAACCACCCGGTCGATGGCATTGTGCTGGTGGCAACCATGATCACCGACGAGCACCGTCGCGCGATTGAATCGTGCCGCGTGCCCATTGTGTTGATCGGCCAACATGTCGAGGGCGCGGCGTGCGTCTATCATGACGATTACGAGGCCGCCTTTGAGCTGGGTCATGCGCTTGCGGGTCGCGTGGACGGCAAGATTGCCTATATTGGAGTTACCGAAGAGGACCGCGCGGCCGGTTATGACCGCCGTCGCGGTTTTGAGGCCGGCTTGCGCGCCGCGGGTAACCCGCTCGATGCCGCCTTGATTCGCCTGGGCTCGTTTACGCTCGACTCGGGCTATCGCGCTGCGCGCGAGCTGCTTGCCGATGCCCCCGATGTTTCGTTTATCGCGTGCGCGACCGACACTATGGCTGCCGGCGCCCTGCGCGCTCTTGACGAGGTGCGTGGCATGGGCGAGGGCGTGCGTCGCGTGAGCGGCTTCGGCGACAACGCGTTTTTGTGCGCGCTGACGGGCGGCATTCCCACCGTGCATTATGGCTACCTGACCAGTGGCGTCGAGGCGACCAATATGTTGCTCAACACGCTCGATGGCGTTGAGGGGGAGAGCGGTCTCAAGACGCTCAAGCTCGGCCATCAGCTTATGAATGTCTAGGCTTTGGGCACGTCTGCCTGTCCCTGACCCGTCTGTTTTTGCCGTAAAACTACCATTCGCCGGCTTTTTCCTACCGTTCACTCTACTGTGAAAACGATTACAGACATATGAAACTGAAAACGATTACAGTGTAAGTGTCAAAGAAGGCCGGGTGCACATGCGCCCGTTGGAGGAAAGGGAAGTCATGGACTACCGCAAATCAGCCCAAGAGGTGCTCGACAACATCGGTGGCGCCGACAACGTCGTCTCTGCCGCGCATTGCGCCACGCGTTTGCGCCTGGTGATTGCCGATAACGCCAAGGTTGACAAGGAGGCCCTCGAGAATATCGACGGCGCTAAGGGCGTCTTTGAGGCCCAGGGCCAGCTCCAGATTATCTTTGGCACTGGCACCGTCAATAAGGTCTACGACGAGTTCATTGCGCTCAGCGGCGTCGAGGCTGCCACCAAGGCCGAGATCAAGGAGGCCGCGGCGCAGCAGCAGAACATCTTTATGCGTGCCATCAAGGTGCTCGGCGACGTCTTTGTCCCCATCATCCCCGCCATCGTGGCTTCGGGCCTGCTGCTGGGCATTATGAGTGCCCTCAACTTTATGGCCTCCAACGGCTTTATCGCGCTCGACACCAATAACTTTATCTACAAGATTGCCGACCTGGTCTCGGGCACGTCCTTTGGCATTCTGCAGATCCTGATCGGCTACTCCGCCGCTAAGGCCTTTGGCGCCAACCCGTATCTGGGCGCTGTCGTCGGCGGTGCGTTCATCAACTCCTCGCTGCAGAGCGCTTACACGGTTGCCTCCGAGGGCGTGCAGACCATGGTCAACGTCATCCCCGGTTTGTACAGCTTTGAGTGGGTCGGTTATCAAGGCCACGTTATCCACATCGTCATCGCCTGCGCCATCCTCGCTTTCTTGGAGAAGCGTCTCCACAAGGTTGTCCCCGAGATGTTCGACCTCTTTGTGACCCCGCTCGTCTCCGTGTTCGTGACCGTGCTCGTAACGCTCGTTGCCGTCGGTCCCGTCTTTGTCTGGGCCGAGAACGCCATCCTCGGTCTGATCCAGGCCCTGCTCACCCTGCCCTTTGGCATCGGTTCCTTTATCGTCGGCCTGTTCTATGCCCCCACGGTCGTTACCGGTATCCACCAGATGTACACCGCCATCGACCTGGGCCAGCTCGCCCAGTACGGCGTGACCTATTGGCTGCCCATCGCCAGTGCAGCCAACATCGCCCAGGGTGGCGCCGCGCTCGCCGTTGCCTTTAAGACCCGCGATGCCAAGATCAAGGGCCTGGCACTTCCTTCGGCCCTGTCCGCCTTCATGGGTATTACCGAGCCTGCCATCTTTGGTGTGAACCTGCGCTTCTTTAAGCCCTTCATCGCCGGCTGCATCGGCGGCGGTTGCGGTGCCCTGGTCTGCGCACTCACCTCGCTTGCTGCTTCCGGCACCGGCGTTACCGGCATCTTCGGTATCCTGCTGTGCCTGGCCCAGCCCGTGCAGTACGCGATCATGTTTGCGGTCGCCGCGCTGGTTTCCTTTGCCGTCTCGTTTGTCCTGTACAAGGACGAGCCCAAGGCTTCCGAGCAGGCCTAAGAGCTTTTGATTGAGGGGCGCCCGCGGGTTGTATGCTCGCGGGCGTTTCCCGTATCTGGTGTCGATCTCTGGCGCCTTGTTACTTTCGATCCGTTAGGACTTTGATATGTCTAATGCACTTGGCCGCGACCTTGCAAAGCTGGTTGCCGCTGTTGACACCGCCGCCTCTGAGTGCGGTCATGGCGCATATGGCCAGCGCTTCCATATTATGCCGCCGGCGGGCTGGCTCAACGACCCCAATGGTCTTTGCCAAGCGGGCGGCGTGTTCCATGCCTATTTTCAGTATGCGCCGTTTGATGTCGAGGGTGGCGTCAAGATGTGGGGCCATGCCACAAGCCGCGATCTTATGACGTGGGACTACGTTGGCGCCCCGCTGCTGCCCGACGAGCCGTTCGATTGCCATGGCGTGTATTCGGGCTCCGCGCTTGCCGAGGACGGCCGCATTCGCGTACTGTACACAGGCAACGTTAAACTCTCCGATGCAGACGGCACGTACGACTACGTCAATACCGGCCGCCGCGCCGATACTGTTTATGTCGAGAGCGTTGATGGCCTTGCCGGTCGGGAGTTCAGCCAAAAGCGCGTGGTGCTGGCGTCCGAGGATTATCCCGAGGATTTGACCTGCCATGTGCGCGACCCCAAGGTGTGGCGTGACGCGGACGGGCGTTATCACATGGTGCTGGGCGCGCGTCGCCGCGTGGATGGGCCGCATGTCGAGAGTCGTTTTTGCGCGATGCACGGTGAGGGCGCCGGGCGCGATGTAGGCGAGATCCTGGTGTATGGCTCGCCCGATATGCTGAACTGGGAGCTCGAGAGCCGCGTGTCTACGCCCGAGCGTTTTGGCTTTATGTGGGAGTGCCCGGGATACCTTGAGCTTGAGGCCGATGACGGCGTACCGGCGAAGTGGCTGTCCTTCTCGCCCCAGGGGCTCGAGGGCGGTCGTTGGGACCGCGGCAACGTATACGCTGCTGGCTACATGCCTGTAACGGGCGACATTACAGATGGCGATGGCGAGTATGAGCTGGGCGAGTTCCGCCTGTGGGACGCCGGTTTTGACTTCTATGCTCCGCAGGAGTTCACGGCCGAGGATGGTCGCCACATTCTGATTGGCTGGATGGGCATGCCCGATGAGCCGACCTATGACAATGCGCCCACCGTGGCGTGCGGCTGGCAGCACTGCATGACAGTGCCGCGTGAGCTTACAGCCGGTGCCGGCGGCGTGGTGCTGCAGCAGCCGGTGCGCGAGATCGAGCACCATTATGCCTCGGTGCGTATGGGGGAGGGTTCGTTGGAGGTTGCCGGCGACACCTGCTTTGACGTTGTTGTCGACGGTGTCGACGGCGCATTTACCGCAATCGTTGATGGCGAGCTGAAGCTGGCGTTTGTGCCCGCCGAGGGCGAACTGCCCTCGCGCTTTGAGATGCGATTTACCGATGAGGGTCGCGCTTCTGCCGGCTGCGGTCGTACCGTGCGCTGGGAGCCCGTCGACGAGGTGCGCAACGTGCGCATTGTTGGCGATGTCTCTTCGGTCGAGGTGTTTGTGAACGATGGTGTGCTCGTGTTTTCGACGCGCATCTATCCCGAGGCCTATGGCGTGACCGTTGACGCTCTGGGTGCGAGCGTGACCTATCATACGCTCATCATCTAGGCGATTCGTCGCATATCGGCGCTATACTGCAGCCGTTACCCACGATGCGGGAAACATCCGCATCGTGGGTTTTTGTAAATGAAGGGAGGTTGCCGTATGGGCGTACAGCAGCTAGAAGAGGCCCGGGCCGCAAGGACTGGCGCGCGTGAGGCGCGTCTTGTTGCGGCCCTGCATGTGCCGGCGGCGCTGTCTCTGTTGGGGGTTGTACGTCCCGGCGATCGTCTGGTTGCGTTTGCCGATGACTTTGCCGATGCGTTTGCGCGCGGCTTTGATGGTTGCGATGTCGCGCTGGTGGGCTCATCGTCTGCTGATGCGTTTGCTGCAGCGTCCAAGGGTTTTGATGCTTCGCTTGATGCTGAGGGGTCGCACCTGTGGTGGTTTGTCAACTCCATCGGTGGGTTTGGTCTGCGCGTACCCGATCTTCGTACGTTAGGCTGCGCAGCGCGTGAGGCTCATGCGCTGCTGGTTGTGGACAACACCGTGGCGTCGGCTTTTGGCTGCGATCCGCTGCGGCTGGGTGCTGCGCTGTCGCTTGAGGCACTCGACCGCGTGTGCGCCGGTAAGACTCCGCGCAAGTTGGTTGCCGCTTCGGTTGCGCGCTCGCAGCTCAAGCGCCATCGTGTGGATGCCGCGGCTGAGTGCGTACATGCGTTGTTAGTGGGTTGTGATGCGCCGGCACTCGATCTGTCTGTCGAGGAGGCTGACGTGCTTGAGCACGGGCTGAACTCGCTCGATGCCCGCATGCAGGCACACTTCGACCGCGCCCGTGCGCTGGCCGAGTACTTGGCTGCGAATGAGATGGTGCGTGACGTGCGCTATCCCGGTCTGAGCTCGCATCCCGACCATGCTGTTGCAACGGGAATCCTCGAGCATGGCTTTGGCCCGGCAGTTGAGTTTGACCTTATCGAGCGTAGCGCAGGCGAGCTGTTCGACGCTTTGCCGGATGAATTCCGCACTTCACCCGCAGGCGGCCCAATAACGCGCCTCTCGGCCCCACGCGGCAAGCAGGGGAGCACCATCCGCCTCTTCGCCGGCACCGATGACCCCTTGATCGTGGCCGCCACCCTAGATAATGCCCTCCGCAACTAGCTAAATCATCCTCGACTCCATAAGTTGCGGTGAAATATGGATTGATTTACGGCTTTAACCGCATAAACAGTCCCTATTTCACCGCAACTTATAAGAAGGGGTTGTGTGGCTATAAGGCCCCGTCCTAAATTGGCTATTCTTTTATGCTGGCGATGAGGTCGTTGGCCTTTGCGGCAATTACTTGGTTGATGTCGGTCTGCAGCTCCTCGTAGGCCGCTATGGCTCGCTCGCCGGCGGGGGTGAGGGTGGATCCGCGGGCTCCGTCGCGCTCGATGAGCTTGCAGCCCAGCTGTCCTTCGGCCTCGTTCACAATGCGCCAGGCCTTGGAGTACGCCATGCCCATGCTCTTGGCGGCGCGGTTGAGCGAGTGCTCGCGGGCGATGCCCTGCAGCAGTAAGACGCAGCCGTGGCCGAACACGCCCGGCAGATCTTTGTCGCACGCTTGAATGACCAACTTTGCCGTCGTCTTGTACTCCATGTGCTCCACGTCTTCCCGCTAAAGTGTTTGCTGGGCAAACGCAAAGCCTGCGTCAAACCCTCGTGTGCTCTTCTTAAATCATGCATTGTAGCAGTCAAAGTGCGTTAAGATACTTTCCCAGTATTGGGCGCCCAAGGTTGGGCTGGGTCCTACGAGGCCTGCAGCCGACCGGTCGCATGGAAAAAGGAGAAACATGGCTACGTTCTTTCCCGGTGAGTCCCACACGTTTTCGGAGTATCTGCTGGTCCCTGGTTACTCGTCCTCGCAGTGCATCCCCAACAACGTCTCTCTTAAGACGCCGCTAACCCGCTTTAAGCGCGGTGAGAAGCCGGCAATCACCCTGAACATCCCCATGGTTTCCGCCATCATGCAGTCCGTCTCGGGCGTCGATATGGGTGTCGCGCTCGCTACCGAGGGTGGCCTGTCCTTCATTTACGGTTCTCAGAGTGCCGAGTCCGAGGCCGCTATGGTCAAGGCCGTCAAGGATCACAAGGCCGGCTTCGTTCAGTCCGATTCCACGCTGACCCCCGACATGACCATGGAGCAGGTCATCGAGCTCAAGGAGAAGACCGGTCACTCCACCATGCCGGTCACCGACGACGGCACTCCCAAGGGTAAGCTCCTGGGCATCGTCACCAGCCGTGACTATCGCCCCAGTCGCGATGACCACCAGACGAAGGTCTCCGAGTTCATGACCCCGCGTGAGCAGCTCATCGTGGGTGACAAGAACATCAGCCTCAAGGTTGCCAACGACGTCATCTGGGACAACAAGCTCAACGCCCTGCCCATCGTTGACGACAACGATCACCTCATGGGCATTGTCTTCCGCAAGGACTACGACAGCCACAAGACCAACCCCAACGAGCTGCTCGATAACGACAAGCGCTACATGGTTGGTGCCGGTATCAACACCCGCGACTATGCCGAGCGCGTGCCGCTGCTCATCGAGGCCGGTGCCGATGTCCTGTGCATCGACTCTTCCGAGGGCTTCAGCGAGTGGCAGAAGCGCACCATCGAGTGGATCCGCGCCAACTACGGCGAGGACGTCAAGGTCGGTGCCGGCAACGTCGTCGACGCCGAGGGCTTCCGCTTCCTTGCCGACTGCGGTGCCGACTTCATCAAGGTCGGTATCGGCGGCGGTTCCATCTGCATCACCCGCGAGACCAAGGGCATCGGCCGTGGCCAGGCCACCGCGCTGATCGA
>CAJMRE010000036.1 GCA_905215755.1 uncultured bacterium | reverse complement strand
GTGAGCGCTTCGTTGTAGCAGGGGATGATGACGGCGATGGATTCAGAATTCACTCAATGCTCCTTATACATTCAATCCTTGAAAGTATAGCCGTTTGCGCCTGACATCCTAAGATGTGGGATAGTTCTCCAGTTTTGCTGCGCGAATCATTTACTTTGCTGTCGGGTCTATACTGTACGTTTGTCAACGATTACGAGTAAGGGAGTTGCATCCGTGTCGGATCAGACAAAGCAACAAGAAACTCGCAGTCTGCCTGCGACGTTTGCTAAGAACGAATTTGAGAAGGACGCGTTTATCCTTCGTCAGCTGGTTACCAAGGATTTTAAGATCAAGTATCGCCGTAGCGTTCTGGGCGTCGCATGGTCGGTGCTCAATCCGTTGCTGATGATGATTGTCATGGCCATCGTGTTCTCGACGATTTTTGCCCAGGGCCGCAATGGCTCGATTACGCCCGAGATGTACCCGCTGTATTTGATCGTGGGTAACGTCACCTTTGCCGTCATGTCCGAGTCTACGAACCAGGCTCTGACGTCGATCGTGGGTGCTGCCCCGCTGCTCAAGAAGGTTAAGGTGCACCGCTGGGTCTTCCCGGTGCAGAAGGTGCTCTTCTCGCTGGTTAACTTTGCCTTCTCTCTGGTCGCCGTAGCTATTGTTATGCTGTGGTTCCGTGTTATGCCTTCTTGGCACCTTATTCTGCTGCCTGTCTGCCTACTGCTGCTTATGTGCTTCTGCATGGGCCTGGGCATGATGCTCTCCGCCCTCACGGTCTTCTTCCGCGATGTCATGCATCTGTGGAGCGTCGTCATTACGGCGTGGACTTACATCACGCCTATTTTCTGGACGACCGACTTCGTTGCGCAAATGCCGCATCTCGTGCGCATTCTGGTCTATGCGAACCCCATGTATAACTACCTGCAGTTTATGCGCGATATCTTCCTGTTCCAGACTACGCCCTCGCTTATGACGTTTGGTATGTGCGTTGCTTGGGCGGTTCTTGCGCTTGTTATTGGCTACACCGTGTTCCATAAGTCCGAGCGCAAGTTCATCCTCTACATCTAAGGAGTGCTGTGATGACTGAATCTGTTGTTGATTACAGCGAGCAGCCTCTGGCTGTCGAGGTCGACGACGTCACCATGATCTTTAACATGGCGTCTGAGTCGCTGACCAACCTCAAGGAGTACTTCATTAAGCTTGCCAAGCACGAGCTGTTCTTTGAGGAGTTTCGGGCGCTTAAGCACATCTCGTTCGATATTCATCGCGGCGAAGTTGTGGGTCTGGTCGGCACCAATGGTTCCGGCAAGTCTACGATGCTCAAGATCATCGCTGGCGTGCTTGAGCCCAGTGAGGGCAGCGTTAAGGTGCACGGTAACATCGCGCCGCTGATTGAGCTTGGTGCCGGCTTTGACCCCGAGCTGACCGCCCGCGAGAACATCTATCTGAACGGTGCCCTGCTCGGCTACACCAAGGAGTTCATCGACGCCAACTTTGACGGCATTATCGAGTTCGCTGAGCTGCAGAACTTTGTCGACATGCCGCTTAAGAACTTCTCCTCGGGCATGGTGGCGCGTATTGCCTTTGCAATCGCGACGATCACCGAGCCCGATATTCTGATCGTTGACGAGACGCTGTCCGTCGGCGATGTGTTCTTCCAGCAAAAGTGCGAGGCGCGTATTCAGCACTTTATCCAGAGCGGCGACGTGACGGTTCTGTTCGTTTCGCATTCCATGGAGCAGGTTGAGCGCATCTGCCAGCGCGCCGTTTGGATTGAGAAGGGCGACCTTCGCATGGACGGCCCGGTTGATGAGGTCTGCAAGGCGTACCGCGAGCAGTTCAACTAGGTTATAATTACTAGCGCCTGGCACGCGTGCGCGTGCTTGGGCGTGCGGTTATTTGCTCCATTAGCTCAGTTGGATAGAGCAGGGGACTTCTAATCCCAAGGTCGACGGTTCGAATCCGCCATGGAGCACCATCGTTTATTAAGCCCAGACCGCTTGGTGGTCTGGGCTTTTTTCATCTTGTGTGTTGCTGGAGCCGAGCGCGAGCAAGCCGCTGCTGTTTGTTGGGGTTGGCATTTTACTTTTCGAGATGCTCTTTCAGCAGCTCCAACGCGTGGGCGTAGCCCTTCAGGCCCTCTCCGGTGATGGTGGCGAAGCAGGCCAGACGGGCGTAGCTCACCTGGCGGAAGTCTTCGCGGGTCTCGACTGCGCTAATGTGGACCTCCACAGCCGGGATGGCGACGGCTTTGAGCGCGTCCAGGATGGCCACGCTTGTGTGCGTGTAGGCGGCCGGGTTGATGACGATGCCGTCGACCTTTCCGTAAGCCTCCTGGATCTTGTCGACGATGCTGCCCTCGTGGTTAGACTGGAAGACCTCGACCTCGTCGAAGCCCTGTGCGGCACCCGCTTCCTGGCAGATCTGCACTAAGCGATCGTAGTTGTCGCTGCCGTAGATGCCTGGCTCGCGAATGCCGAGCATGTTGAGGTTGGGGCCGTTGATGACGAGTGCTTTCATGGTTGCTTCCTTTGCGGTTGGAAAACCACCACAAAGGTGCCTGTCCCCTTTGTGGTGGTTTTGGTTAGAGAGCGGGTGGGAGGGTGTCGAGGAGGGCTTGGGCGGTGTTGGTGGCGCAGTCGCGTGAGTCGATAATGCAGTCGGCCCAGGCGCAGTAGCGCGGCATACGCTGCTCGGCCAGCTTGTCGATGCCATCGCGGGCGGTGATGGGGCGGCCCTTGTGGGCGAGCTCGTCGAGCTTGCGGTTGAGCATCACAATCTGGCTGTTCTGGTGCAGCAGCGGATAGTTCTCGTCACGCGTGACCACGCCGCCGCCGGTGGAAAGCACCAGGCCGCTGCGCTTGGAGATGTCGGCCAGGGCCGCCGTCTCCTGCTCGCGGAAGGCCGCCTCGCCGCGCTCGATGATATAGTCGGCACAGGGCATGCCGAGGCGTTCCTCGAGGGCGCGGTCCAGGTCGATGTGCTCGCGACCCGTCAGCATTGCGATCTGCTCGCCCACGCGGGTTTTGCCCGAACCCGGCATGCCGATCAGCGCGATGTTCTGTTCGCGACGTGACAAGCGCTCCGTTACGTCCAGGATGCGCTCGCGCGGGGTGACCTGGCCGGTATAGCGCTCGACGGCCTGTGCCGCCTGGGCAACGAGCATCAGCAGGCCGCCGATGCAGGGGATGCCGCGGCGCTCGGCCTCGAGCATCAGGCCCGTGCGGGCGGGGTTGTAGACAATGTCGATGACGCCCTCGAGCGCATCGAGGCCTTCGAGCGTGCAAGGCGCGTCGGGGCAATGGGGGAACATGCCGGCGGGCGTGCAGTTGACGAGTAGGGAGGCGTCGGACTGCTGCGCGATATTGTCGTAGTTGACCTCGCTCGTGCGACCCACGGGTACGACGATGGCGCCCATGTCTCCCAGCACCATACTTGCCGTGGTGCCGGCGCCGCCGGTGGCACCGAGCACGAGGGCCTTCTTGCCGGCAACCTCAACGCCCAACTCCTCGACCAGGCACTGGAAACCGAAGTAGTCAGTATTATCGCCGTGCAGGCGGCCGTCGGGCAGGCGCGTGATGGTGTTGACGTTGCCCATGCGCTCGGCGAGCGGGCTCAGCTCGTCCAGGTATTCCATGACGGCGCGCTTGTAGGGGATGGTCACGTTGGTGCCCTCCCACTCGTCGCCCGTCATAAAGGCCGCGAGGTCCTCGGGCTCGCGCTCAAATCGCACGTAATCGAGCCCAGCGAGCTCTTTGTAGATGGTTGGGGTGTAGCTGTGGCCCAACACGCGGCCCAGCACTCCGTAGGGGCGGGTTGCGGCGGTATCGGTCATCTAGAGCACCTCCGTGTAGCTGCCAAAGTAGGTGAAGCTTTCGCACACGTCGTCGATGGAATCGAGCAGGTCGTCGAGGGCCTTGCTGCCAAAGGGGCAGTCCAGATCAAAGTAGAACATAAACTCAAAGTCGCGGCCGGGGATGGGGCGGCTCTCGAGCTTGATGAGGTTGATGTTGAGTGCGTAGAAGCGCTCGAGCACGCGATAGAGGGCGCCCGGCTCGTTGGCCGTGGTGATCATGAGCGAGGTGCGATTAGCGCCGGGGTAGACGCGCGGCTCGCGGCTGATGACGACAAAGCGCGTGTAGTTGTTGTCCGAGTCTTGGATATTGGGCTCCAACACCTCGAGGCCATACAGCGTGGCACAGCTGCGCGATGCGATGGCGGCAACATCGGTGCGTTCGGAGTTGGCGACCATCTCAGCCGACATGGCCGTGTTGGGGTACTTGGTGGCGCGCAGGCCGTGGTTCTCGATAAAGCCGGCGCACTGGGCAATGGCTTGGCCGTGGCTGTAGACCTCGCGCACGTCGGCGAGCTTGGTGCCGGGCTTGACGAGCAAGTTGTGGTCGATCTTGAGGCGCAGCGAGCGCACGATGTGGAAATCGAACTGGGCGAGCAGGTCGTAGACGGCGTTGACCGATCCGGCAGTTGAGTTTTCGATGGGCAACACGCCAAACTCGCAGAAGCCGTCGCGCACAGCGCGCATAACGCCTTCGAAGGTCTCGAAAAACGCGATGTCGGGCACGTCGAAGAGCTTGCACGCGGCTATCTGGCTATAGGCACCTTCTACGCCCTGGCAGGCAACGGTGGCCGTTTGAGGGAAGGGCGTGTCGGAGGCTGCAGCCGTGGCGTGGGCCTTTTGCGAGACGGTGATGCCCTTGAGCTCGTTGATGTAGCGCTGCTGCTCGGCTTTGCTCATGCTCATGAGGAGACGGAACAGGGTGATGGTCTGCGCCTCGTAGCGCTCGGGCGCGCGGCTGGCGAGGTTGTTGAGTTTTGAGCGCTCGCGGGCGGGGTCAAAGACGGCCTTGCCCATCTCGATCTTTGATTTGGCGACCTCGGTGGCAATGTCCATACGCTCGACAAAGCTGTTGAGGAGCGTGGTGTCGATGCCATCGATGGCCTGGCGGATGTCAGCAAGGTCCATAGGGACCCCTTTCACGTGTCGGTGATTTTTCTGGGACGGGGATTAAAAAATCATTGTGTAACTAATGATTTTTTAATCCCCGTCCCAGAAAAATCACTGGGTGGGCGTGGGGGCCGGAGTTGGCCCCCAGAGATTTTTAGAGCTGGGCGGCGTCCTCTAGGAGGGCGTCCCAAATCGCGAGGGCAGCGGCTGCTTCGGCTACGGGGACGGCGCGCGGGACGATGCAGGGATCGTGGCGGCCGTGGACCGAGAGCTCGGCATTTTCCATAGCGTCCATGTCCACCGTCTGTTGCTCGCGGCCAATGGAGGGCGTGGGCTTTACGGCCATGCGCCACATGACGGGTGCGCCGGTCGAAATGCCTCCCAGGATGCCGCCAGCGTTGTTGGACTCGACCTCGATCTGGCCGGTCTCGGCGTCGATGCGATACGGATCGTTGTTCTCGCTGCCGCGCATGGCGGCGACGGCAAAGCCCATGCCAAACTCCACGCCCTTCACGGCGGGAATCCCAAACGCGATCTGCGCGATGCGGTTCTCGATGCCGTCGAACATGGGGTCGCCGATGCCCGCGGGCAGGCCGTAGATACCGCACTCCACGATGCCGCCGATACTGTTGAGCTCGTCGCGCGCGGCCAGAATCTCCTCGCGCATGCGACCGCTAGCTGCGGCGTCAATGCACGGCAGTTCGTTCGAAAGGATCGCCTTGCGGTCGGCCTCGCGATAGACCATGTCGTCCATGGGCAGATCGGAGATGCCACCGATCTGCGCCACGTGCGCCATCACGTTAATGCCGCGGGCCTCGAGCGCCTGCAGCGCGATGCCGCCCGCGATGCACAGGGGTGCCGTCAGGCGGCCGGAGAAGTGTCCGCCGCCGGCGACGTCGTGCATGTTGTGGTACTTCACGCGTGCCGGGAAATCCGCATGGCCCGGGCGGGGCTTGCGGCGTAGCTCGGAGTAGTCCTTGGAGCGTGTGTTGGTGTTCTCGATAATCGCGGCGATAGGCGCGCCCGTGGTGTGTCCATCAATTATGCCGGCGATAATGTGAGCGGCGTCGGCCTCGCGGCGCTTGGTCGCGGTCTCGTCACGGCCGGGGGCGCGACGGTCCAAAAAGGCCTGCAGCTGCTCCAGGTCAACGGCGATACCTGCCGGAATGCCATCGAGCGAGCAGCCGATGGCGGGGGAGTGCGACTGGCCGAAGATGCTTACGTGCAAGACGTTGCCAAAGGTCGAGGACATGCTATTCCTCCTCGAGCGTGACCTTGCCGCCCAACAGGCGGTAGTGGTCGAAGAAATCGGGATAGGACTTGTTGACGGCCTCGGCGCCGTGGATCACGACCTCGCCGGTGGCGCGACTCGCGGCGATGGCGGCCATCATGGCGATGCGGTGGTCGTTGTGCGAATCGACCTCGCCGCCGGTAAGGGCATCGACGCCCTTGATGATGAGGTCGTCACCGGCGATGCGCACCTGCGCGCCCAGCGCGGTAAGCTCGCGGGTGGTGGTGACCAGACGGTCAGATTCCTTGATGCGCAGGCGCGCGCAGTCACGGATGAACGTGCGGCCCTGAGCCAGCGATGCCACGGCCGAGATGACGGGCACCAGGTCAGGAATGTCGTGGGCGCTCATCTCAAAGCCGGCGAGCTTGTCGGACTGGACGGTGGCGGCGTTCGTGGAGCGCACGATGCGGGCGCCAAAGCGCGAAAGCGCGGCGAGCACGTTGCGGTCGCCCTGGGCGGAGCTCAGTGACACGCCTTCCACGGTGATGGGGTCAGAGCCGATGGCGCCGGCGCACAGCCAAAAGGCGGCGTTGGACCAATCACCCTCTACGGTCACGCTGCCGGGCGTGCGGTACGAGCCGCTGTTCACGCGGAAGTTCGTGACCTCGGGCTGGCCGTCCTTGGCCGGAATACGCTCGACGTTGACCTCGACGCCGAAGGCCTTCATGGCCTGGATCGTCAGGTTGATGTAGGGGCGGCTCTCGATAAGGCCGGTCACCTGCACGCAGGAGGGCTGGGCCAGCAGCGGGGCCGCCAGCAGCAGGCCGGAGATGTACTGCGAGCTCACGTTGCCTGGCAGGATAAAGGTGCCCGGACGCATACGGCCGCTTGTCTTGAGCGGAAAACCGCCCAGGCCCTGCAGGTCGCAGCCGGCGGCGATGATCTCGTCGGAGAGCGGGGAGAGGGGGCGTGCGCCCAGACGGCCCTGGCCCACGAAGGTGGTCTCCGCACCCAGCGCGCAGGCGACAGGCAGCATAAAGCGCAGCGTGGAGCCGCTCTCACCGCAGTCGAGCGTACCGCCGGCAAGGGCCTTGAGCAGGCCAAATTCAATGCTCTTCATGGTGGGGTGGACCTGGAAGCCGTCCTCGACGGTCTCGATGCGGGCGCCGAGCGCCGTGAGGCAGCGCACCGTGGCGTCGATATCGGCGCAGGTCGTGTTGCAGGCAACGTGCGTCTCGCCGTTGGCAAGCGCGGCGCAGATGATGAGGCGATGCGCCATCGATTTGGACGCGATGGCGGGAACGGTGCCCTTGAGCGGGGACGGGGTGATGCGGGCTAACATGCGGAAACGTCTCCCTTCTGGCCGAGGCCCTCGGCAATCAAATCGTGGAAAGTGGAAAGCGGCATGCGGTCGATGCTGCAACGGCCAATGTCGTGCGGAATTACCAGGTCGATGGTGTCGCCCGCTCGTTTTTTGTCGTGGAGCGCCTCGGCAAAGACGGCATCGGCATCTAGGCCGCAGCGGGTCTTGAGGCCGTGGCGGGCGCAGAGCTCCTCAATACGATCGGGCAGCTCGGCATCGCAAACGCCATGCAGGGCTGCGGCACGCGTGATGATGCCCATGCCAATCGACACGCAGTTGCCGTGGCCGAGCTCAAAGCGCTCGCAGGCTTCGACGGCGTGCCCGGCGCTGTGACCAAAGTTGAGGAGTTTGCGCTGATTGGTTTCGCGCTCGTCGGCAACGACCACGGCGCGCTTAATGTCGATATTGCGGGCGATGATGAGCGCCACGCGGGCCACGTCGCGGTTGAGCAGCTCAAGCGTGAGCGGGGTCTTTTCCAGTTCGGCGAAGAGCTCGGGGTCTGCGATCACGGCATGCTTGACGACCTCGCCGCAGCCGTCCGCGAACTGCTCGGGCGTGAGGGTGGCGAGACACCCCACGTCGGCAATAACCACGCTCGGCTGCCAAAAGGCGCCGGCCAGGTTCTTGCCGGCTGCCAGGTCGATGGCCGTCTTGCCGCCGACCGACGAATCCACCATGGCGAGCAGGCTTGTGGGAATCTGCACAAACATGCAACCGCGCATGTAGGTGGCGGCCACAAAGCCCGCCACGTCGCCCACGACGCCGCCGCCGAGCGCCACGATCACGTCGGAGCGCGAAAGCTCGTGCTCGGCCACAAACTCCAAAATGGCAACGTAGGTCTCGGCACGCTTATGGGCCTCGCCGGCCTCGAAGGTGCAGATGCTCACCTCGTAGCCTGCGGATTCGAGGCTCTGCTTAACGGGCATCTGGTAGAGGGGGCCTACGTTTGTGTCCGTCACGATGACGGCGCGCGAGCCGCCGGCGGTGGCGCGGACGAGCGGGCCTGCCTGCTCCAGCAAAAACGTGCCCACATGCACCTGGTAGGGGCGTGCGGTGTCGATATCGATGGTAATCGCCATAAGCTTCGGTCCTTTCGACCTGGCGTGATAGGTGGTCTAGTGGGAGGCCTCGTCGTCAAGCGCACGCTTGATGCGGTCGCCCTCGGCAAGGAGATTCTCCAGGTAGCGCTGGTCGCGGTTCTTGAGCGCACGGCTGTAGGCGCCGAGCGAATCGATTAGATGGTCGATTTCGAAGGCGAGCGCGTCGGCGTCGTCGATCATGAGCTCGGACCACATCTGCGGATTGAGGTGCGCCACGCGGGTGAGGTCGCGGTAGCTGCCGGCCGAAAAGCCGTGGTGGACCTGAGCGGTCGGGCTCTTAACGTAGGCGTTGGAGACGACGTGCGCGAGCTGGCTCGTAAAGGCGATGACGCGGTCGTGCTCGGTGGCGCTCGTTACGCTGAACTTGCCAAAGCCCAAGGGACGTACCATCTCGCGCACCTGGCCCAAAAGTTCCAGCTTAAGGGCGTCGTCCACTGCGGGCGGTACAAGCACGAGCGGTGCGCCCTGGAACAGGTCGGCGCGGGAATGCGCGTAGCCCGAGAACTGCGTGCCCGCCATGGGGTGTGCGCCCACAAAGTAAAAACCGTGCTCGCGGGCAAGCTCAAAGGCGCGCTCGCACACGATACCCTTCACGCCCACGGTGTCGATCACCACGGGGCCCATGATGGCCTCGGTGTCGGTGGCGTCGGCGAGTGCCTGGGCGTGCGCCTCGAGCCACTCGATGCAGGCCTCGGGGTAGCAAGCCAGGACGATGATGTCGCATTCGCCGAGCGTCTCGTCGTTGAGCTCGCCGGCAACGGTGCCCATGCTGGCGGCCGTCATGACGTCGTCATCGGGGTCCCAGGCCAGCACGCGGACGCCCGCCTGCGCATAGCCGCGGGCAAAGCTGCCGCCGATGAGACCCAGGCCCACGATGCCGGCGCACTTGGGGCCACCCTGGTTAACGCGTGCGTTTCTCACCGTACCCATGGGCTACTCCTGAACGGTCTCTTGGCAGACGACCTCGCGGATGGCGCGGATGCGGCGCATGGTGTCGTCGAACTGGTCGGGGGTGAGGGCCTGAGCGCCGTCGGACCAAGCGTGGCTCGGGTCGTCGTGGACCTCGATCTCCAGACCGTTGGCGCCGCAGGCAGTCGCGGCGAGCGCCATGGGCTCAACATAGCGGGTGTAACCGGTGGCGTGGCTGGGATCGGCGACGACGGGCAGGTGCGACAGGTGGTGCAGCACCGGCACGGCGTTGAGGTCGAAGGTGTTGCGGGTGCGGGTCTCGAAGGTGCGGATACCGCGCTCGCATAGGATAACGTTGTCGTTGCCCTCGCTCATGATGTACTCGGCTGCCATAAGCAGCTCGTCGACGGTGCCGGACATACCGCGCTTGAGCAGGATCGGAGTCTGCGTCTTGCCGACCTCCTTGAGCAGGGGGAAGTTCTGGGCGTTGCGAGCGCCGATCTGCATGACGTCGATCTTTTTGTCGAGGAAGACCTGCACGTCGCGCGGGTCCATGATCTCGGTGACGATCGGCATGTCGAGCTCGGCGGATGCCTCGCACAGCAGGTCCAGGCCGGCGGGGCCCATGCCCTGGTAGGCGTACGGGGAGGTGCGGGGCTTGTAGGCGCCGCCGCGCAGCATCGTGGCGCCGGCGGCCTTCACGCGGCGTGCGATGCGGATGAGGTTCTCGCCCTCGACGGAGCAGGGGCCGGCGATGACCTGGAACTGGTCGCCGCCGATCTTGACGCCGTGGCCGCAGTCGATGACGGAGTCCTCGGGGTGGAACTTGCGGTTGGCGCGCTTGAACGGCTCGGAGACGCGCTGCACGCGCTCGACGACGTCCATGGACTCGAGCAGGAACGGGTCGATCTTAGTCGTGTCGCCCACCAAGCCGATGATGGTCTCGTTCTCGCCGCGCGAGACGTCGGTTTTGAGTCCCTTTTTCTCGATCCAGCTGACAATGTGGCTTACGGCCTCGTCGCTGGCGCTCTGCTTTAAAATCGCAATCATGGTGTGCCTCTCACCTCGATGGATAGCTCTTGCAAAAACGGCCCGCATTGCGAGCCGTTATATATGGTGCATGAGAGTTTATACTATCTGACTTGCTTTTGCCTTCTAAAGTGAGCCGATGCGGCGCGTCTTCCTCGGAATTGCAAAGCTTTTTCTTTTATTTTGAAAGCCCGTGGTGCACTTGGGTATAATGCATTCCGTTCGCCCTATTAGCTCAGGGGATTAGAGCGTCTGCCTCCGGAGCAGAAGGCCGTTGGTTCGAATCCAACATGGGGCACCATCGAACGTAAGACCGTCCGAACCTCGCATGGTCCGGGCGGTTTTCTTATACCGACGCGACGTGATGGGACGTGGTATGGCAGCAACGGATATCGAGCGTGGACTCTCGACCGCCGAGGTCGAGGAGCGCATCGCCGCCGGTAAGATCAACCGCAACATGGAGCTCAAGACCAAGTCGGTCAAAGAGCTCATCATCGAGAACCTCTGCACGCTGTTCAACTTGATCAACGTGGTCTTGGCGTTCCTGGTCATTTTGACCGGTTCGTTTAAGAATCTGACGTTCTTGTTCGTGGTGTTCCTCAACACTGCCATCGGCGTCATCCAGTCCATGCGCTCCAAAAAGATGGTCGACAAGCTCACGCTGCTTACCTCCAAGAAGGCCATCGCGGTGCGCGACGGTGACGAGGTGGAGCTCGACCTGGACCAGATTGTGCTCGACGATATCATTCGCCTGGGGCGCGGCGACCAGATTCCCGCCGACGCCGTGGTGGTGTCGGGCGAGGCGCTCGTCAACGAGAGCCTGCTGACGGGCGAGAGCGACCTCATTAAGAAACAGCCGGGCTCCGAGCTCATGAGCGGCAGCTTTATCGACTCGGGCCTGCTGCGCGCCCGCGTGATCCATGTCGGCGCCGATAACTATGTGGCAAAGATCAACAACGAGGCCAAGTACGTTAAAAAGGTCAATTCCGAGATCATGAACGCGCTGAACGCCATCGTGCGTTTCGCGAGCATTATCATGATTCCGCTTGGCCTGGCGCTGTTCACCTCGAGCGTGAGCGAGCTGTGGGACGCCTCCGGTACCCCGGGTGACAGCGCGCTTTCGTGGTGCTTCTCCGAGCTGCTGGCCGGTCGTGTGCCTTCTTCGGCACTGCTGTCCACGGTGGGCGCCCTGCTGGGCATGATCCCGCAAGGCCTGGTGCTGCTGACCTCGTCGGTGCTCGCCATCGCCACGGTGCGCCTGGCCCGCCGCAAGGTGCTGGCGCAGCAGCTCTACTGCATCGAGACGCTCGCTCGCGTCGACGTGCTGTGCCTGGACAAGACGGGCACCATTACCTCGGGTCGTATGGAGGTTGAGGGCACCTACCCGCTGCCTGTTGAGGGTGTTGGCTTTGGCGTGGACTCGGACGAGGCGGCTGTTCCCGTCGATACCACAGTGCTCGATTTTGCGCTGGCTAACGTGGCACGTGCGACTTCGGCCGATGCCAACGAGACCTGCCAGGCGCTGCTCAACTATTACGCCGATCGCCCGGTCGAGGTGTCCGAGCCGCTGTCGGTCATTCCGTTCTCGTCCTCCAAAAAGTGGAGCGGCGCGTCGTTTGCGCAGGGATCCTATGTGATGGGCGCCGCGCAGTTTGTGCTCTCTGATCGTGTGTTTGCCCAGGTCGAGAACCGTGTCGCCGAGCTTGCCGATACCTGCCGCGTGCTCGTGGTGGCGCGCGTGGATGGCTTTACGCCCGATGGCGATATGGTGGGCGAGGCCGAGCCCGTGGGCTTTGTGACCATCCGCGATGAGATTCGTACCTCGGCGGCCGAGACTATCGGCTACTTTAACGAGCAGGGCGTGACCCTCAACGTGATCAGTGGCGACGACCCGCGTACGGTGTCGTCGATCGCGCGCGTGGTGGGCGTGCCGGGGGCGGACGCTTATGTGGACGCCACGACGCTCGATACGCCGGCCAAGCTCGATGCCGCAGTGGACCGCTACCATGTCTTTGGTCGTGTGACCCCGCAGCAGAAGCGCGAGCTCGTGCAGGCGCTCAAGCGCCGCGAGCACACCGTGGCCATGACGGGCGACGGCGTCAACGACGTGCTGGCGCTCAAGGAGGCCGACTGCTCCGTGGCCATGGCGGCCGGCTCCGATGCCGCGCGCAACGTGGCCGAGATCGTACTCGTCGACAACGATTTTGCCTCGATGCCCGCCGTGGTGGCCGAGGGCCGTCGCTCCATCAACAACCTGCAGCGTTCGGCGTCGCTGTTCCTGACCAAGACGCTGTTCTCGATGGGCCTGGCGGCGCTGTGCATCGCGCTGCCGCCGTACCCCTTCGAGCCCATCCAGATGACGCTCATTAACTTCTTCTGCATCGGCGCGCCGGGCTTTGTGTTGGGCCTGGAGCCCAACAATGCTCGCGTGAAGGGGTCGTTCCTGACGAACGTGCTCAAGCGGGCACTGCCGGCGTCGATTGCGGTCATTTTGGCTGCGGCGCTCGATATCTTTGTGGCGCGCGTGTTTGGCTTTAACCAGCTCACGCTGTCTACGATGTGCCTGCTTACGTCGTGCGCGGCGAGCGTCAGCCTGATCTGGCGTATCTCGCAGCCCCTCACGCCCTTACGTGTGGTGCTTTTTGTGTTTGTGGTCGCCGGCATCCTGGTGGGCGTTATCGGATTCCCGGAGCTGCTGTCTATTGCCAACCTGACGATGGGCCAGATGGTTATCTTGGCTGTCATCGTGGTCTTTACCTGTTCGGTGTTCTTTAAGCTCGCCACGATGATGGATTCGCTCAAGCCGCGTCGTCGTCATGCCGCAACTGGTTTTGGCCGCGGTGTGCGCGTCCGCCTGGGTCGCGGTGGCGGCAAGGTGAGCTCGACGGGTTCGACGGCCGAGCGTTTTGCCAAGCGCTTCGCCGCCGACATGGCGCAGCGCCGCGAAGACCGCATCGTTCGCGTGGCCGAGGCCCGCGCACTCGAGGGCGTGGCCCAGGCCCAGCCCAAGAAAAAGAAGGGTACCGGAGCCAAGCGCTCTCGCGTGACCAAGTCCGCCCAAGGCATCAAAGTCTCTATGCCAAGCAAAAAGAAGAAGTAACTACGCGCCATGGCGATGTTGAATTGGTGCCTTGCTCCTGTGGGGCCGTGTCGATGTTATGCTCTAACCTCGATTGTTTGAATTGCTTCGAAAAGAGGATGCCGTGATCTGCCCGCATTGCCTTAAGACTATCGAGGACGGCGCCTCGTTCTGCCCCTACTGCAACGCCTATGTGGGTCCGGGCGATGGTCCCGAGCACACCGAGTTCGTGTTCTGCGAGGGCTGCGGTGCCCGTCTTTCTCCGCATGATCGTACGTGCCCCAAATGCGGACGCCCCGCTCCGGGTATCCTCTCCGAGGACGCGGCCGCATCCGACCTGGCAGCGGGCCGCACGGCGGGCTTTCCGCGCCTAACGCAAGAGCAGATCGATACCGAGGTGCCGCATGCGCCGGCCTCTGCCGCTGCGGTGCTTTCAGACGCCGCCGACCCCAATGAGACCTGCGTGCTGCCGGCTTTCGATAAGGATTTCGGTATCCCCAAGGTCGATATTCCCACGCCCGTTTCCTTGCATGACGATGCTCAAAAGTCCAAGCGCAAGGTGCACCCCGACGAGGACGCCTATCACAAGCACAAGCGTCATATCCCCAAGCCGCTCATCGTCATCGCGGTCCTTGCCTTTGTGTGCGGTGGTGCGTATTGGTTCGTGACGGCCGATCCCATGGGTGTAATGCCTGGCTTCTACGACCAGTTTGGCCAAGCTGCACAAACCACCTTCCCCACGCGCCAAAAGGGCGAGGCGACCGAGGACGATACCAAGCAGGACGATTCTGCCGAGGTGGTCCAGGAAGAAACCGTGCTGACCGATGATCAGCTCTATACCAGGCTCGACGGTCTGTATCAGACCATCGTGTCCTACGGTGACAAGGACCAGATCGGCGAGGTCATCGATTCCTTTAACAACGGCTATCTCCAAACGCCGCTGTCCACCCGTCAGGAGCTGTCGCAGAGTGCCTACGCCCTGCGCGACCAGATTAAAAAGACGCAAGATGAGCTCAACAACCTTAAGTATCAGGACGATACTGTCTATGCGGACGACATCGCCCACTTAAAGCAGCTTGCCGAGTGGATGTACGAGCGCGTCGACGTGATCTGCCAGAGCTGGGATATCTCGCTGGCCATTCCCGATGGCGAGTCGATGAGTTCCCACAAAAGCGAGATCCTGGCGCCCATCGCGCAGGGCGGCAGCAGCGCGCTGGAACAGTACGACGACAACGTGGGTTCCTGGAAGCCGCAGCAGCGTTCCTAAAATTAGTTCGCCATAGTCGGCATAACCTACGTGCTCAATTGATGTAAGCCCATGCTTATTGCTACAATTCGTACAAATATGCTTTAAACGCACGAGGAAGGAACCACATGTTTGGTTTTAAGAAAGAGCTCTACACGCCCGAGTATCAGCTTGCCGGCGACGAGTGCGCCGTTATTGAGACGTCGAAGGGTACCATCAAGGTCAAGTTTGACGGCGAGGGCGCTCCCATTCATGTCGCGAACTTCTGCGAGCTTTCCACGATGGGTTTCTATGATGGCCTTAAGTTCCATCGCTATGTGCCCGGTTTTGTCATCCAGGGCGGCGACCCCAATACCCGCGATATGTCCAGCGCCGATGTCGCTGCCGGTCTTGAGGGCCCCGACGGCATGCCCGGTACCGGTGGCCCCGGCTACTGCATCAAGGGCGAGTTTGCCACCAATCCGCGCAACAGCCATGTCGATGGTGCCCTTGCCATGGCACGCTCCATGGACCCCGATTCCGCGGGTTCGCAGTTCTACTTCTGCTTGGGTGCCCAGCATAACCTCGATTCCGGTTACACCGTCTTTGGTACCACGGTCGAGGGTCTCGATGTGATTTCGCAGCTGCGTGCCGGCGACGAGATCGTCCATGTCGAGATCGTTCACGAGTAAAGGGGACTTCCTTGAATAGCCAGCTGATCCAACAGGGCCGCGCCGCTTACCGCGCGGGTGATTTTTCCGCTGCAGCCCAGATGCTTGGGGCGGCAAAAACTCCCGATGAGATTATGGGCGAGGCCGATCACCTTCGTGGTAACGCCTTGATGCACCTGGGCATGTATGCCGAGGCCGCCGAGGCCTATGCCGCTGCCCTCAACGACGGCACCTACGGCAAGCGCGGTGCGCTGCTCACCAACCGCGGCAAGGCGCTCGCCGCCGTGGGCGACTACACGACGGCCGCCCAGGCGTTCTCTGCTGCTACGCAGGATGCTTCCTACGCCACGCCGTTCAAGGCCTATCTGGGCCTGGGTAACGCGCTGTTCCAGTCGGGCGACTACGCCAACGCGGGTACTGCCTTCCGTCAGGCTGCCATTGACGGCGCCAATCCGGCTCCTGCCGCCGCACTCGGCGAGCTCGGTCGTTGCTTCATCAAGCTCGGCCGTCCGGCGGATGCCGTGGAGACCTACCGCACGGCTATCGACTTTGCCGGCCCTCGCGACGACACGCGCGCGCTCAACGCCGGCATGGGTCAGGCGCTTTCTGCCGCCGGCCGTCCCTCCGACGCACTCGACGCCTTTAACGCCGCTACTGCCGATGGCATCTACCAGCTCACCTCCGAGCAGGCCGATGAGCTTGCCCGCGTGCACGATTCGCTTGCCGCGCTGTCTGCCCAGACGGCTATGGCCACGGCTCCGGCGCCCGCGATGGACGCTCCTGCCGTCGATCCGCTCGATCCTACGGGTGCGACCGGTCAGTTTATGCCCGATCCCTCGGACACCGGCTTCTTTACGCTGTCCGAGTCCGAGATGGTTCAGCAGGACCGTCAGGATCGTAAGCAGGCCAAGGTCCGTCGTCGCCATCGCCACACGGGTCTCAAAGTCTTCATCGTGCTGCTTCTGCTCATTTTGATCGCCGCGGGCGGTCTGGGCTTTGCCTACACGCGCGGCTTTGGCTTCCCGTCTCAGGAGTCTGTCGTTACCGATCTGTTCCAGGCTGCCGGCGACGGTGACACCGCAAAGGCCGAGTCTTGCCTGGCATCGAGCCTGTCCGAGGACGCCAAGTCGATGATCATCTCCTCGATTCCGCAGGGCGCCACCGTGTCCGTCGAGGGCATGGATCAGTCCATGACCGAGACGACCGCCAAGGTTAAGGCTTCGCTGTCCAAGGGCGGTGAGCAGGAGTACACCGTCAAATTCGTGCGCTCCGACAACCATATCGGCTGGGCCGTTTCCTCGCTCGATATGGATTTCTCGGCTGCTGACAACCAGTAGTGACCTTATGGGATTTAGCTTTGCCCGGTGCTTCACCGCAAGTGAGGTGCCGGGCTTGCGCTAGTATGATGAGCTAGTAGTTTTCCAGCAATCATCCAACACATCAGGAGTTGCGTTGTTTTCTTTGATGGATATGTTCTTCGGTAGCTATGCGGGCGATCTTGCGATCGACCTCGGCACCGCAAATACGCTTGTCTCCGTGCGCGGCAAGGGTATCGTCATTCGCGAGCCCTCTGTTGTCGCCATCGACAAGAACGACGAGCGCATCCTGGCGGTCGGTATCGAGGCAAAGCGCATGCTCGGCCGTACGCCCGGCAACATCGTGGCCGTTCGTCCCCTGAAGGACGGCGTCATCGCCGACTTCGATGTTACCGAGGCCATGCTTCGCTACTTTATCGACAAGGCGTCCGAGAAGCGCTATCCGTGGACTCCGCGTCCGCGTGTTGTCGTCTGCGTTCCTTCCGGCGTCACGTCGGTCGAGAAGCGTGCCGTCTTTGAGGCCACGATCCAAGCCGGCGCTCGCCAGGCCTACCTGATCGAGGAGCCCATGGCTGCCGCTATCGGCGCCGACCTGCCCGTCGAGGAACCCACCGGCTCCATGGTCATCGACATCGGCGGCGGTACCACCGAGGTCGCTGTTATCGCCATGGGCGGTATCGTCGTCTCGCAGTCCATCCGTATTGCCGGTGACGAGTTCGACCAGGCCATCCTCACGCACGTTCGAGATGCCTACAACCTGGCCATCGGCGAGCGTACGGCAGAGGACATCAAGATCAAGGTCGGCTCCGCCGTGCCGCTCAAGGATGAGCTCGACGTCGAGGTCAACGGTCGCGACGTGATCACGGGTCTGCCCAAGACCGTGCGCATCGAGAGCGAGGAGATCCGTCGCGCGCTCAACAAGCCGCTCGACGAGATGGCCAAGGCCGTCAAGGACGCCCTCGACGCTACGCCTCCCGATCTTGCCTCTGACCTTATGTACTACGGCATTTTGCTGACCGGTGGTGGCGCGCTGCTACGCGGTCTCGACGTACGCCTGCGCGATGAGACCGGCGTTTCGGTCAATGTCAGCCCCACGGCGCTCGATAACGTCGTAAACGGCTGCGCCCGCGTGCTCGAGGCCAACGCCTTTGACGGTGGCTTCGTCCAAACCAATGCTTAATTTCCAAAAGGTGGATTCCATTTGGCACGATCTTCGGGTTTCTCTCCAAATCTGAATACCAAGCGACAATCAACGGGTATGCGCCCGTTGATTGTTTTCAGCCTGATTTCGGTGTTGCTGCTCACGTTTTATATCCGTGAGGGCGAGGCCGGGCCGATTCATGCCGTGCGCTCGGGTGTGACGACGATTACCTCGCCGGTGCGCTTTGTGGGCTCGGTCGTGGCGGCTCCCTTCAACGCGATCGGCAACGTGTTCTCCAACCTCACGGCTTCGCAGGAGTCGCTCGATGACCTCAAGAAGCAAAACGAGGTGCTGACCTCTAAGGTCGCAGAGCTTTCCGAGGCTCAAAAGACTGCCGAGCGCCTGGAGGGCCTGGTCGGGCTGCAATCGACCTACAACCTTAAGTCGACCGCCGCTCGTATTGTCGGCGCGTCGGGCGATGCCTGGACCTCGACCGTTACCATCGACAAGGGATCTGCCGACGGCCTGACCATCAACATGCCCGTGACGAGTTCTGCCGGTGTTATCGGCCAGATTATCGAGGTATCGGCCAAGACCTCTACCGTGCGCCTGATTGGTGACGAGAACTCGGGCGTGTCCGCTATGGTGCAGGACACGCGCGCCCAGGGTATGCTGCAGGGCCAGCCCGATGGCACCCTGCGCCTTGAGTACGTGAGTGTTGACTCCGACGTCAAAGTCGGCGACATCATCGTGACCTCTGGCATTGGCGGCGTGTTCCCCAAGGGCCTGCCGCTCGGCACTGTTTCCTCGGTGGAGAAGTCGGCCAACGATGTGTATTACACCATCGTCGTACGTGCCCAGACCACGGCAGAGAATAACGAGGAGGTGCTCGTCATCACCTCGTTGACCGACGAACAGTCGGCCTCGGACGAGGACGTGAGCACCGCTAATAGTACGCCGCAGGGAACGTCGCGCGATGCTGCGACCAAGACGAAGGACGAGAGCTCGG
>CAJMRE010000035.1 GCA_905215755.1 uncultured bacterium | reverse complement strand
GTGCGCATTCCGATGGCGCACGGGGTCGATTCGCTCAACGTGGCCGCGGCGAGCGCCGTCGCCTTTTGGCAGCTGTGCCCGCACGTGAGCAATGAGTATCACTACCAGCCGGGTTTGTATCACTAGGCAGATATTTTGCACTGGGCTCTGATTCGGGGTGTTTCGGTCGACGCCGGTCGGTGCTAAGCTGGTATTTGCTTTGGTCTTAAATTGCCGTTTTGTTGTTTAACATACGTTGGCGGGGAGGGCGTGTGGCTAAGAAATCTACGGCTATCGATGTAACGCAGGGTGTCATTTGGCAACAGCTGCTGTCGCTGTGCGTTCCCATCTTTTTTAGTTCGTTTTTTCAGCAGGCCTACACGCTTATCGGTACGTATATCGTTGGCCAGTTTGGCGGCAAGCTCGCGCTGGGTGGCATTCAAGCCACGATGGTGCTCACCGAGCTCTGCATTGGCTTTTGCGTTGGCGTCGGCGCCGGCTGCGCGGTCATTACCGGTCAGTATTTTGGCCAGCACGATGATGAGCGACTGAGTCGTTCGGTCCATACAGCCATGACGCTCGCGCTGGTGGGCGGTATCGCTTTCTCGATTCTTGGCATAGTGTTCGTTGAGCCCATGCTGGTGCTTATGAACACGCCGCATGAACTATTGGCCGAGGGCGTGGCCTATGCTCGCTGTTATTTTGCCGCGATGGTTGCGGCACTGCTGCTTAATATGGGAACCGCACTGCTGCGTGCCGTGGGCGACACGCGCGGCCCCGCCGTGATCATTGCCTCTGGCTGCCTGGTTAACGTGGTGCTGGATATCATTTTTGTCGCTGTGTTGCATATGGAGGCGCTGGGCTGCGGCATCGCGGTGGCGCTGACCATTTGCTCCAATGCAACGATGATCGTGTTGCGCATGATGCGCGCTCCGGGTGCATGGCGTCTTTCGCTGTCTAAGCTCGGCATTGATCCTGGCATTTGTAAGAGCATGATCTCGTGTGGTCTGCCGCTTGGCTTTCAGTCTGCTGCGTATTCGATTTCCAACGTTTTGATTCAGGTGTCGGTCAACTCGTTTGGTGCCGATGTCACCACGGCGTGGGGTCTTTCGGGCCGCTTAGATGGCATTGTCTGGATGGTTACCGAGGCGCTCGGCGTGTCGATCACCACGTTCTCGGCACAGAACTTTGGCGCGCGCAACTATGAGCGCATGCGCAAGGGCTACCATACGTCGCTCGTGCTGTCGTTTATGCTCATTGGTGGCCTGTCTGCCGTGCTGCTGGTGTTCTCGGGTCCGTTGTCGCGTCTGTTTGTCGACGATGTTTCGATTTCGGCGTACACCACGACGATTCTTCATTTCATCGCGCCGTTCTACGCGATCTTCTCGATTATCGAAAACGCGTCGGGCTCCATTCGCGGTGCCGGCGTGAGCTTGCAGCCTATGATGCTCACCATCTTTGGCACCGTTGTCTTGAGGGTGATCTGGGTGTTTGCGATCATGCCCTTCGATCCGTCGCTCGAGCATCTACTGCTGGTTTACCCCGTAACCTGGCTCATCACCGCAACCATGTTCACCATCTACCACCACAGCGGCAACTGGCTAGGTCGCGCCACCGCCTAGCTCATCCGTCAGATACCCCTGATAAGTTGCGGTGAAATAGTTCCTGAAAAGCCCTTGCGGACCGTCAAACAAGTACTATTCCACCGCAACTTCCTTATGAGCTGTAGGTGTTGGCGGAAAACGAATCAATTAGTATTCGATGCCTTGGCGGGCTAGGAGGCCTTCGTCGAAGTAGTGTTTGATGGGACGTATTTCGGTGACTAAGTCCGCGAGGTCGGCCAACGGCAACAGCCCGCGGCCGGTGAGCACGAGTTCCGTGGTGGCGGGCTTTATCGCGATCAGCGCTTCGACATCCTCGCGTGTCACGAAGCCGCGGCGCATGGCCTCGCCGAGTTCGTCCAAAATCAGAACGTCGACCTGTGATATCTGCTCGCATGCGAGCTCCATGATCTGTGCGGCGCAAGCCTCGGGCGTGTCGCGGTCAGCTTGTACGATGCGCAGCCCCAGGCGCGGCGCGGCATCGTGTTCGGCGCAGTGCAGTTTCTTGGCAAACTGCAGCCTAAGAACGTCGAGCCCGTAGCCCGTCGCGCGCAGCGCGAGCCCCAGCGCAGCCGTCGTCTTGCCCTTGCCGTCGCCTGTATAGATTTGAACCTTGCCGACTTACAGTGATGCCATCTCTGTCCTTTCGTGCCCGGCGTCGGTTTATCGCCGTCCGGGTTGGGTATTCTAGAAAGCATTATCAACCCCAGTAGATGGAGTTCAAGCAGATGGAGATGGATGACAACAAACGTAGACGGAATATGATTCTCTACGTGCTCATCGCCTTCGTCGTCTACCTCGTGCTCTCGACCGTTCTGTTCCCCAACATCGGTCACACGCAGCAGATTACGAAGACCGATTACTCGACGTTTGTCAAAGCGCTCGATAAGAAGAGCGTCGACAAGGTCGAGTACAACACGGACGATTACTCGATTTATTACACCAAGAAGGGCGAGGACGAGAACATCGCCTACAAGACGACCGGTGTGCCGAATGACGCGGGCTTTACCGATCGCGTGCTTGAGTCTGGCGCTTCGCTGGAGTCGGTCGTTCCCGATAAAAACTCGGGTTTGATGACCTACTACCTGCTCACACTCATTCTTCCCATGGCGATTTTCTTCCTCATCGGTTGGTGGCTCAACCGCCGCATGAAGAAGGCTATGGGCGATGACGGCCCGTCGATGAACTTTGGCGGCGGCGGTTTTGGCGGCGGCGGACTGGGTAAGTCCGGCGCGCGCGTGATCGCCTCCAAGGACGTGGGCGTGACCTTTAAGGACGTCGCCGGTCAGGAAGAGGCCAAGGAGTCTCTCAAGGAGGTCGTCGACTTTCTGGAGAAGCCGCAGCGCTACGAGGAGATCGGCGCCAAGCTGCCGCGCGGTGCTCTCCTTGTTGGCCCTCCGGGTACCGGTAAGACCCTGCTTGCCAAGGCTGTTGCCGGCGAGGCCGGTGTTCCGTTCTTTAGCATTTCGGGCTCTGAGTTCGTTGAGATGTTTGTCGGTCGCGGCGCTGCTAAGGTTCGTGACCTGTTTAAGCAGGCCAAGGAAAAGGCACCGTGTATCGTCTTTATCGATGAGATCGATACCATCGGTAAGAAGCGCGATGGCGGCGGCTTTAGCGGCAACGACGAGCGCGAGCAGACGCTCAATCAGTTGCTGACCGAGATGGATGGCTTCGATAACCACAAGGGTATCGTTGTCCTTGCCGCAACCAACCGCCCCGACAGTCTCGATCCCGCTCTACTGCGCCCCGGTCGTTTTGACCGCCGCATCCCCGTCGAGCTGCCCGATCTGACCGGCCGCAAGAACATCCTCGAGCTGCATGCTAAGAGCGTGAAGACCGAGCCGCCGATCGACCTGACCGCGATTGCCCGCGCCACGCCCGGTGCCTCGGGCGCCGACCTGGCCAATATCATCAACGAGGGCGCCCTGCGCGCCGTTCGCGAGGGTCGCAAGCGTGCAACCCAGGACGACTTCGAGGAGTCGGTGGAGGTCGTCATTGCCGGCCAACAGCGTAAGTCCACGGTGCTGTCCGACCACGAGAAGCAGGTCGTTTCTTATCACGAGATCGGCCATGCCATCGTTGCCGCTCGCCAGAAGGGCTCTGCGCCGGTCACGAAGATCACCATCGTGCCGCGCACGAGCGGTGCTCTTGGTTATACCATGCAGGTCGAGGAGGACGAGCGCTTCCTGACGACGCGCCAGGAGGTCTTGGACAAGCTCGCTGTCTATTGCGGTGGCCGCGCAGCCGAGGAGCTCATCTTTGGCGAGATGACGACCGGCGCCGCCAACGACATCGAGCAGGCCACCAAGCTCGCCCGTAATATGGTGACGCGCTTTGGTATGTCCGACGAGTTTGGCATGATGGCGCTCGGTACCGTGCAGAACGCGTATCTCAATCAGGACACGTCGCTCACCTGCGCCCCCGGTACGGCCGAGCGCGTGGACGCGATTGTCGCCAAGCTGATCGAGGATGCGCACGACCGCGCTTTGCAGATTCTGAAGGAGAACAAGTTTAAGCTCCACGAGCTGGCTCGTTATCTGTATAAGAAGGAGACCATCACGGGCGAGGAGTTCATGAACCTCCTCACGCGCGAGAATCCGCTGATGCCCAAGCAGCAGTAAAGCCGCGGCCGAGCCAGTAAACGCCGACGCCCCATTTGAGCAGCTTTCTCAAATGGGGCGTTTTGCTTGAGAGGGATGGAAATGAAGATCGTGGTGAGCGCCTGCTTGATGGGCGAGAGCTGCAAGTATAATGGGCTCGACAACTATCATCGCGAGTTGGTCGAGGCCTGCGAGCGTACAGGGACCGAGGTCCTCTTGGTGTGCCCTGAGGTCTTTGGGGGCCTGCCCACGCCGCGCAAGCCGTCCGAGATTGTGAACGGCGAGGTCTGTACCTGCGAGGGCGTGTCCGTTGACCTGGAATTTCGCCTAGGCGCCCAACGTGCGCTCGACATGTGCGAGCAGGCGGGTGGGCCGGAAGAGATCGCCGCGTGCATCCTGCAGGACCGTAGTCCCTCGTGCGGCGCGAGCCTCATCTACGACGGAACATTCAGTGGCACCCTCACGGCGGGCAACGGCGTCTTCGTTGATTTACTGCTCCGCCACGGTTATCGCGTGATCCCGGCTAGCGAGTTCGACCCCAGCATGCTGGAGCAATAAAAAACCACCACAAAGGTGCGGCTCCCTTGTGGTGGTTTTGGCCTGGGTCTAGAGCGTGTGGCCGTAGGCGTTGGCGGCCTTGATGGCGGCGGCGAATTTTTCGTCGGTGAAGGGCTCCGGGTTGCCTTGCTTCCACTCGTTGGTGGCGTGCGCGTGCTCGCACAGGGCAGGGATATCGGTCTCGGAAAGCTCGACCTGCTCAAGCGTTACGGGCAGCCCCATCTGCTTGTTGAAGTCAGCATAGCGCTTAAGGTTCTCGGTGTCGCCCGTGTAGGCGAACAACACGAGCACGCCCAGGCTCACGACCTCGCCGTGCAGGTAGGTGCCCTCACGCGGAATGCTGCAGGTGGCATTGTAGAACGCGTGCGCCACGCTCGAGTTGTAGTAGTAATCGTTCTGGTTGGTCAGGTTCGAGACATAGCCCGTGTTGACCACGATATCGAGCGCGATCTGCTTGACGGCCTCGCTCGACAGGTCCTGGCGCACGTCCTCAAGACCCTGGACGCCATAGGTAAACAGCGGCTCGGAGCAGGTGTGGGCGAGTGCCAGGCCAAGACCGGCGGTGTGCTCCAAATCACCGGCGCTCGTGGCGTACTCGACCTCGGGCTGCTTAGAGAGGGCATCGCCTACGCCGGCCCAGAAGTACTCTGCCGGTGCCTCGGCGATGATCTTGGGGTTGATGAAGATGTGCGCCGGTCGGTTGGGGTACGAATAGCCCTCGAGCGAGCCGTCGTCGTTGTACACGACGGCAATGGCGGTCGCAGCGGAGCAGTTGGAGCAAATCGTCGGCACCGTAAAGACGATCTTCTTGAGCTCGATGGCTGCGGTCTTCACGGTGTCGAGCGCCTTGCCGCCGCCGCATGCGATAAGCACGTCAGCTTCCTGGCAGGCAGGGGAGTTTACGACCTTGGCGATATTTGCGCGCGTACTGTTGGTGCCGTAGACGCGCGTCTCCAGAATTTCGACGTCGGTACCCGCCAGCGCAGCTTCGATACCGGGAAGTGCTGCGGCCAGTGCCCGCTTGCCACCGATGATCGCGACCTTCTTCGCGCCGTACTCGGCCAGCGCGCCGGACAGCTCGTCAAAGCAATCCTCGCCAACGGTGTAGTCGCTCATTCCAATCGTGCGCATAGCAACCTTCTTTCGTTCGATAAAGTGCTTTCAGGTATTTTGCTCCAAGAGAAGGTCCACAGCCGCGAGAAATTTCGAACGTATAAAACCAGTGTTGAGGGTTTTTCGCCGGCGCTGAACGTGCTAGCATACTCCGCATAAGCGTTGATGGGGACGAGTAGTCGGCCGTCCGCATGCCACAGAGAGCGGGGAGCGCTGAGAACCCGTGCATGCGACCGATGAAAATCACCCCGGAGCTGCGGTCCCAACGGACGTGCCGCGCAGGTTCGTCTTAGTAGACATCGCCGAGATGGTCGTCGATACAGGCCAGCCGAGTAACGGATGCGAGTGCGCGAATATGCGGGCGAGGGCATCTAAGCTGGGTGGTTAAGCGAAGAGCTTTTGCGGGCGTACAGCTCGTTTTGTGGCGCTTCGTCCCAGCTTGTAGGGACGGGCGCTTTTTTGGTGCCCAACGGGCGTGTGCGCCCATGACATGAAAGGGGTACCGTGGCAAACGAGTACAAGCAGACGATGAATCTGCCCAAGACCGGTTTTCCCATGCGTGCCGGTCTTTCCAAGTCCGAGCCCAAGCGACTCAAGGACTGGCAGGACAACAAGGTCTACGAGCAGGTTCTGAAGAAGAACGAGGGTCACAAGAAGTTCGTGCTGCACGACGGTCCTCCGTACGCCAACGGCCCGATTCACATCGGCCATGCCATGAACAAGATCTCCAAGGACATGATCAACCGTTACTGGATGATGCAGGGCTATGAGGTTCCCTATGTTCCCGGTTGGGACTGCCATGGCCAGCCGATCGAGCATAAGGTCGAGGAGAAGCTCGGCACCGAGAAGTTCAACCAGACCTCCACGGCTAAGATCCGTGAGCTTTGCAATAAGTTCGCTGTCGAGAACATCGAGCTGCAGAAGGCCGGCTTCCGTCGCCTGGGCGTGCTCGGCGATTGGGACAACCCCTATCTGACGCTCTATCACCAGCATGACGCCGCCGACATCGATGTTTTCAAGGCCATGTTCGACAAGGGCATGATCTATCGCGGTCACAAGCCCGTCCACTGGTGCAAGCACTGCCATACCGCACTTGCTGAGGCCGAGATTGAGTACTCCGACGAGACGAGCCCGTCCATCTTCGTGCGCTTTGAGATGACCTCCAAGCCCGCCGGCCTCGAGAACTTCGACGGCCCGGTTGACTTTATCATCTGGACGACCACGCCGTGGACCATCCCCTCCGACCAGGCAGTTTCTCTCAAGCCCGGTGCCGCCTACGTCGCCGTTGAGCACGACGGCCGCGCCGAGGTCATGCTCGAGGACCTAGCTCCCAAGTGCTGCGAGGAGTTTGGCTGGGAGTACACCCCGGTTGTGGTCGACGGCAAGCCCTATGTGGTTCCCGCCGAGACCTTCCATCACATTCACTATAAGCAGCCGATCTTTGACGGTGTCGAGGGCGTTGCGCTGTTGGCCGATTACGTCGGTGTCGATGACGGTACCGGTATCGTCCACAACTCGCCCGGTCACGGCGTCGACGACTACTTCGCCTGCCTCAAGGAGGGCATCACCGACATTTGCATGCCGGTCGATGACGACGGCAAGTTCTACACCGGCGAGGAGTTTGGCACCGGCGGCCCCTTCAGCGGCATGGATACCGACGAGGCCAACCCGCACATCATCGAGTTCCTGCGCGAGCGCGGCACCCTGGTCCTCGAGAAGAAGATCACGCACAGCTATCCGCACTGCTGGCGCTGCAAGCACCCGGTGCTCTTCCGTGCTACCGACCAGTGGTTTGTCTCGATGGACAAGACTGGTTTGCGCGAGCAGGCTGGTAAGGAGGTTCGCGAGAACGTCAAGTGGTATCCGGCTCACGCCGCCAACCGCATCGGCGCCATGGTTGAGCAGCGTCCCGACTGGTGCATCAGCCGTCAGCGCAACTGGGGCGTGCCTATCCCCAGCTACACCTGTGCCGACTGCGGCGAGAAGGTCATGAACGACGCTACGCTCGACGCCGTCATCAAGCTCTTCCACGAGAAGGGCTCCGACGCCTGGTTCACCGACGCTCCCGAGAGCTACCTGGGCGAGGCCTGCGTCTGCCCCAAGTGCGGCGGCCATCACCTCAAGGCCGATAAGGACATCCTCGACGTGTGGTGGGATTCCGGCGTCTCCTGGAAGGCCGTCTGCGAGTACCGTCCCGAGCTGGAGTATCCGGCGGATGTGTACCTCGAGGGCTCCGACCAGCATCGCGGTTGGTTCCAGAGCTCGCTGCTCACTTCGGTGGGCGCCAACGGCCATGCTCCCTACAAGGCGGTCGTCTCGCAGGGCTTCACGCTCGACGGCCAGGGCCGCAAGATGTCCAAGTCGCTCGGCAACGTCATCGACCCCAATAAGGTCTGTGACGAGATGGGCGCCGACATCATCCGCCTGTGGGTTGCTTCCGTTGACACCAGCTCCGACGTGTCCATCGACCACGAGATTCTTGCCCGTACGTCCGATGCCTACCGTCGTTTCCGCAACACGCTGCGCTTCCTGCTTTCCGAGCTCGAGGGCCAGTTTGAGCCTGAGACCGACGGTGTCGCCTTTGCCGACCTGCTGCCGCTCGACAAGCTCATGGTTGCCCGTCTGACCCAGGTTCAGGCCGAGGTCGACGACGCTTACTCTTGCTACGAGTTCCCGCGCGCTTACCGTGCGCTTTATGACTTCGTGGTTACCGAGCTTTCCAACGTGTACCTCGACGCCCTGAAGGACCGCCTGTACTGCGACAAGCCTGGCTCGCTCGAGCGCCGCAGCGCCCAGACCGTGCTGGCCGAGCTCTTCTCGATGCTCATGCGCGATCTGCAGCCGATTTTGTCCTACACCGTCGACGAGGCCATGGCCTACGCGCCTGCCGGCTGCGTCGACCACCAGAAGTACGCCGCGCTGCTCGATTGGTATAAGTCGCCTATCACGGTCGACGAGGCCAATGAGTTCGAGGGCGTGCTCGAGGCTTCACTCGAGCTCCGTAGCGCCGTGACCAAGGCCCTTGAGGATGCCCGCTCCGTCGGCACCTTCACTAAGAGCCAGCAGGTCCGCGTCAAGGCGGTCGTTCCCGCCGAGATGTACGCGCTGCTGACCGGCGACAAGGCGGTCGACCTGGCCGAGTTCTACATCGTTTCCGATGTTGAGCTGACCCAGGGCGAGGAGCTCTCCGTTGCCATCGAGGCTGCCGAGGGCGAGTGCTGCGACCGTTGCTGGAATTACCGCACCACCGTCGGCGAGTACAACGGTCACGCACATATCTGCAAGCGCTGCGCTGACGCGCTGTAGGTTACGGCGTTCGTAGAACGCCGTAACCTACCGACGCTGCAAACGCTCCTAAGCGGCAATCTGACGTTCAATCGTCGGTCGCGTACCAAAGTACGCTTCCCTCCTCTTTCACGTCACCTTGCTCGCTTAGGGACGTTTTCGCTGTTGATGACGGTAATGCGGCGTTTCTATGGACCTAGTCGTTGGGGACGTTCTTAAACGACTAGTCAAACAAGAACGTCCCCAACGACTACCTGTGTCATATTTAAGCGGCATTCTGTTTTTCGGAATGTCGCTTTCGTTTTGTGCTGGTTATTTCGCTTGCGTTGGTGGATATGTCGTGCGCTCTGCGTATGGCAATATAAGATGGTTAATTGCGTTCAACGGAATCCGATTGTTCTGAGGGCAGGGGATTGATTTGGGTCGTACTGGGGATATGACGCCGCCTTTGGGTTGGCGGTTGGGTGTTGCTGGTGGGGTGGCGCTGGTTGTGCTGCTTGTTGACCAGTTGACCAAGCTTGCGGTTCGTGCCGTGGGCGATGCACTGCATGTGACCGTCATCCCCGGCGTGATCGACTTCCTGTTTGTCCGCAATATCGGCGCTGCCTTTAGCATGGGCGAGGGGCATGGCATCGCGTTTGCCGTGCTGGCGCTGGCGGTCATTGTCGCTATTGCCGTGTACCTCGTTCGTGCACCTCATCTCGCCCATCTTGAGGTTGTGGGCATGGCGATGGTTGCGGGCGGTGCTATCGGCAACGCTATCGATCGTTTGGCCTTTGGCTTCGTGACCGATTTTATTGCCACCACCTTCATCGACTTTCCCGTCTTCAATGTGGCCGATATCGGCATTACGGTCGGTGTTGTGCTGGCGCTTATCGGTTACATTTTCTTGAGTCCCGCCGCTCGCGAGGTCGATGCGACTGCTGAGCTCAATGCCCGTGATGAGGCCCGCGCTAAGCGCAAAGCCAAGCAGCGTGGGGAGCGTGCCCGCAAGATTCGCGAAAGGAATGAGCGTTAATGGCCGACATCCATATTCTTGTTGCCGACGATTGCTCTGGCCAGCGTCTCGACGGCTTTCTGGGTGCCAACGACGGCTGCCCCACGCGCTCTGCCTGCGCGCATTTGATCGAGGGCGGCGCCGTAATCGTGAACGGCGAGACCTGTCTGTCAAAAAAGTATGCCGTACGCGCCGGTGACCGCATCTCGGTCGACCTGCCCGAGCCGCACGATCCCACCGATGTGATTCCCGAGGCCATCCCGCTCGACATTCGCTATGAGGACGACTATCTCATTGTGCTCTCCAAGCAGCGCGGGCTGGTGTGCCATCCCGCCCACGGCCACGAGAGCGGCACGCTTGCGAACGCCTTGGTCTACCACTGCGGTATCGATCATCTTGGTACCGTGCAGGGTGAGGACCGCCCCGGCATCGTGCATCGCCTGGATCGCGATACCTCGGGCCTTATGCTCGCGGCAAAAGACGACGACACCCAGCGCGCGCTTCAAAATCTCATTCGCACGCGTACGCTCGACCGCCGCTATATCACGCTTGTCCACGGGCACATCGCCATGGACGAGGGCACCATCAATACCGGTATTGCCCGATCGACGCGCGACCGTGTCAAGATGGCGGTTTCTGACGATCCTTTCGCCCGCCAGGCCATTACGACCTTTAAGGTCCTCGAGCGCTTCGATTCCATGCGTTTTGACGACGGCTATACGCTCGTTGAGTGCCATCTGTTTACCGGTCGCACGCACCAGATTCGCGTGCATATGCGTCATATCAACCACGCCTGCGTGGGCGATCCACTCTACGGCAAGTGCGATGCGCGCGCCGACCAGGGCCTGACCAGGCAGTTCCTTCATTCCTGGCGCGTGGCGTTCGACCATCCCGTGACGGGGGAGCGCATTGAGTGCCGCGACGAGTTGCCGTGGGATCTCGCTGCGGTTCTCGACGATCTGGCTCCGCGCTCGCTCGGTCGCACGGCCGTTGGAGATGAAATCGTTCCGCAGCTCGGTCTTCTCGAAGCCTAGCCAGTATTAGGTGGTTTCTTGAACTCGGTAAGCCTGCGGTAAGATATACGATTGTTTACGTTACGCGTTGCTGGGAGCCTGCATGCTCGCCTTTTTACAAACCAACACACCCATCGTGATCTTCAACCAGATTGTCGTCACGCTGCTCACGGTCTGCTTTCTGTACCAGGTGGTCTTCTTTGTCATTGGCGCTCTTCGTGGCGAGGTCGCGCCTCCCAAGGCCAAAAAACTCCATCGCTATGCCTTTTTTATTGCGGCGCATAATGAGGAGGCCGTGATCGCCAACCTCGTTCGCTCCATCAAGGACCAGGATTATCCGTCCGAGCTCATCGAGGTTTTCGTGGTCGCCGATGCCTGCACCGACAACACGGCGCAGCTCGCGCGCGAGGCCGGTGCCATTGTTTACGAGCGCAATGACCTGGCCCGCAAGGGCAAGAGCTGGGTCATGGACTTTGGCTTCGACCGCATTCTCAACGAGTATCCCGACACGTTTGAGGGCTACTTTATCTTCGATGCCGATAACGTTATCTCCCGCGATTACGTTTCCAAGATGAATGATGCCTTTGACCAGGGCTTCCATGTGGTCACGAGCTATCGCAATTCCAAGAACTTCGGCAGCTCGTGGATCTCGGCAGCTAATGCCACGTGGTATCTACGCGAGGCGCGCTTCCTCAACAACGCGCGTAATATCTGCAAGACGTCCTGCGCTGTTTCGGGTTCGGGTTACCTTATCTCGTCAAGCGTTATCGAGGGCATGCACGGTTGGCAGTTCCACACGCTGACCGAGGACATTCAGTTCACTACGTTCTGCGCTATTCACGGTATTCGCATTGGCTATGCGCCGGCGGAGTTCTTTGACGAGCAACCCGTGACGTTCAAGGCATCCTGGAAGCAGCGTATGCGCTGGACCAAGGGCTTTTACCAGGTGTTCTTTACCTACGGTAAGCATCTGGTCAAGTCGACGTTCCGCTATCATCGCTTTGCCGCCTACGACATGTTCATGACGATCGCCCCGGGTATGCTGCTATCGCTGATCTCGATGCTCGCTAATGCGACGTTCTTGATTGTGGGTGGCCTTTCGCATGGTTTCTTGGCTACCGAAGTCGAGATGCAGGCGTGCGCCGCTTCGCTCATTATGACCTTCGCCATGATGTATCAGACCTTCTTTATCCTGGCGCTGCTCACGACTATCTTTGAGTACAAGCACATTCACTGCGCGCAAAAGTGGCGTCTGGTGACTAACCTGTTTACCTTCCCGATCTTTATGTTCAGCTATATCCCCATCACGGTGGCCGCGCTGTTCCTGAAGGTCGACTGGGTGCCGACGCAGCACGCCGTCAACGTTACCCTTGACGAGGTCATGCAAGGCGCCAAATAACCACCACCAAAACCACCGCAAAGGGGACAGGCACCTTTGTGGTGGTTTTTGCTTTTGCGATGCAGCTCGAGGAGGAGTCCGATGGTCTATATCCCGTTTTGGATTTGCATCTTTGCCGGCGTGGCAATTGATGCCCGAGAGCGACGGTTTCCCAATGGGCTTGCCGGCGCATGTGCCGTGGCGGCGTTGGCGGGCGTTTGGCTTGACAGGGGCGTTAACACTGCACTTGATCATGCCGGTCTTGCGGTCATCGTCTACCTTGCCCTTGTGCTTACTGAGTCGCTCTGGCGGCGCCTTCGTCAAGCCCCGGGGATTGGCATGGGGGACGCCAAAGCACTCTTCGCGCTTTGCACGCTCGACCCTATGGGCGGCATCGTGGCATTTGCCGTTTCGCTCCTGGTCCTGGCCCTCTCCTGCCTCTTCACAAAATCACGCTCCCTGCCATTGCTCCCGTTTTTGGTGCCGATTTTTGCCATAATCGAGGTCGTGGGCTGCACTTTGTAACCGATTGCGCATCCTTCTTAAGGAGCATGCCATGGCAACTAATCAAGAAACGGCCGTCATTAAGGCGCGCATGGACCGTATTCCCTCGGCGTTGTCGCCCGAACTGGTCGAGCGCATTGTCGCCGATCGTGCTTCGGGCTATGTCAACCCGTATCGTTGCAACGACGATCAGGTCATTCGTCGTATTGATCGCGCCGCCGACAAAGGTACGCTTATGCGTCCGGCGTTTATGCGCGATACCGAAAAGATACTTCATCTTCCGGCGTACACCCGTTATGCAGGCAAAACGCAGGTCTTTAGCTTCCGTAGCAATGACGATCTGTCACGCCGCGGTTTGCACGTGCAGCTTGTCTCCCGTATTGCGCGCGATATCGGTCGCGCCCTGGGGCTCAATTGCGATTTGATCGAGGCGATTGGCCTGGGTCATGACTTGGGACACACGCCTTTCGGCCATGCCGGCGAGCGCTTCCTCAACGATATCTATCATGAGCGCACGGGGCGTTATTTTTTCCATAACGTGCAGTCGGTCCGCGTGCTCGACGCACTGTACGGCCGCAACGTGTCGCTCCAGACGCTCGACGGCGTGCTATGCCATAACGGCGAGTACGAGCAGCGTGTGTTTGAGCTCTCGGACATGAGCTCCTTTGACCAGTTTGACCAGACGGTTGAGGATTGCATTGCCACGGGCTATAGCGCAATTGGGCATCTGCGTCCCATGACGCTCGAAGGCTGTGTGGTCCGCATCTCGGATATCCTTGCCTACGTCGGTCGTGACCGTCAGGATGCGATCGCGGCGGGCCTGCTGTCACCCGACGCTTTTGATGATGGCCGGGGCGGTGCCTACAACAGCTGGATCCTTACGCACGCTTCCATCGATATCGTTGAGCACAGCTATGGTAAGCCGCGCATCGAGATGAGCGAGGACCTGTTTGAGGAAATCCGCCGAGCCAAGCGCGAGAACTACGAGAAGATCTATAGCAAGGGCGGTATCGAAGGCGATTCCGAGGTGGAGCTGCGCGAGGCCTTCGAAAAGCTCTACGACCGTTGCCTGCGGGATCTAAACAGTGGTGACGAGTCCTCTTACATCTTTAAGCACCATATTTCGCGCATTGAGCAGCAACTTTCCTACTACGATCGCACCTATGCCTGGCAGGACGACAAGGATCAAGCCGTGGTGGATTATATCGCGAGCATGACGGACGGTTATTTCTGCGAACTGACGAGCAAGCTGTTCCCGGGTCTAAAGTTTCCGCATCGTACCTATATTAACGAACGGTAGTTCGTATCCTTTCGGTATACTGGTTAGTTGAAAACGTTTTTGATTGATGCACGGGATGGCTATGGACGACCTTTTTTCTGCCTCGACGCGCGAGCGTTCCTTTAAAAATGCGCCGCTCGCGGTGCGCATGCGACCCAATTCGCTCGACGAGTACGTGGGCCAGCAAAAGGCCGTCGGTAAGGGCTCATGGTTGCGTGCCGCGATCGAGCACGACGTGCTTTCGAGCGTGATTCTGTACGGGCCTGCCGGTACGGGCAAGACGACGCTGGCCCACATTATCGCCAACCATACCAAGAGCGAGTTTGTCGAGGTCAGCGCCGTCACGGGTACCGTGAAGGACCTGCGTCGCGTGATTGATGAGGCCAAGACGCGCCTGAATACGTACGACCGCCGCACCATTCTATTCATCGATGAGATTCACCGCTTCTCTAAGTCGCAGCAGGATGCCCTGCTGCATGCAGTTGAGAACCGTACCGTCATTATGATTGGCGCTACGACGGAGAACCCGTACTTCGAGGTCAACTCGGCACTGCTCTCACGTGGTCGCGTCGTGGAGCTTGAGCATCTGAAGGATGAGGATATCGCCACGCTTATTGAACGTGCGCTTGAGGCGCCGCAGGGCTTGAACGGTAAGTTCTCGGCCGATGAGGATACGGTCAAGACCATTTGTACGCTGGCTGCGGGTGATGCACGCTCGGCCCTGACGACACTTGAGCTGGCGAGCGAGATTGCCGTTACGCGTCCCGATACCGAGGGGACGCCAGCGCCGGCGGCGGGGGAGCGCTATCCCATCACCGTGGATGACGTAAAGATTGCCAACCCGCGTCGCGGCTTTACGTATGACAAAAACGGCGACATGCACTACGACATCATCAGTGCGTTTATTAAGTCTATGCGCGGTAGCGACCCCGATGCCACGATCTATTGGCTCGCGCGCATGATCGATGCTGGGGAGGATCCTAAGTTTATCGCTCGCCGCATTATGATTCACGCTTCTGAGGATGTTGGCAACGCCGACCCGCAGGCGCTTTTGGTGGCGCATGCTGCCTTTAAATCTGCTGAAGTTATTGGCTATCCTGAATGTCGCATTAACCTTGCACAAGCTGCGCTCTATGTGTGCTTGGCGCCCAAGTCCAATGCGTGCGAGGCCTCGATCGATGCGGCGCTGGCCGATATCCATTCTAGTGGGCTTCGCGAGGTGCCCAGCTACCTGCGCGATCGCCATCGCCCGGGCAGCGATGAATACGGTGTGTATAAGTATCCGCACGATTATCCCGAAGGCTGGGTCGACCAGCGCTATTTGCCCGAAGGCTTGGAACGCGGTGCATTTTGGCAGCCTGCCGGCCGCGGTTGGGAAGAATGGCGCGTAGAGCAAAGTGAACGCGACCGCAGCGGGAATGCACCGAAGTAGCTGCTGATAATTTTGTCCCACGTTGCTGCTCATGGCATGTTCGGTCCCCTTTGGGGTACCATGGAAACCGTCTGTATATCGATTCCTTTGGGAGGCTTGTATGAGTCCCATTCAAATCGCCCTGCTGCTGCTCGCTGTTGCCGGCGTGTGGGCCATCGTTGAGCTCGCGCTTACCCTGCGCAAGACCCGCACCGTTGTCGACTCGCTCGATAAGACCGTTAACGACCTCAACAATACCATCGCCGAGGCTCAGCCTGTGGTGGCAAAACTCGACGGCGCTGTCGACGAGCTTACGCCGGCACTTGCCCAGATGGAGCCGCTGCTTAAGTCGAGCAAGACGGCAGTTGATGCCCTTACCTCCAACCTCGTAGAAGTCGAGGCGGTCGTCCGCGATATTTCCGAGGTCACCGGCAGTATGGCCGAGGCCAGCAATGCCGTGTCGAGTGTGACCGACTCCGCTGCCGGTGCCGTTCAGAAACTCTTTAACAAGGTGAAGACTCCCGCGGCCGACGCCGAGCGCAAGCTTTCCGCTGCCGAAGAAGCCGAGCAGCCGACCGAGCGTGTCCTGATTGGCGAAGCCGCGGACGATGTCGCTGCTGGTGACAATGATGCACAGAAGCCTGCTGCTAAAGCAGCCCAGTATTACACCTACACGCCCGCCGAGACCACCGAGGAGTCCTGCGATGAGTAGCGAAGCAACTTGCCCCATTACGCTGACCGTTGCCGGCGACCCGCGTCTGGCGCGCCTTGTGCGCATGACGGCGGCAAATGTTGGTGCGCTCTGCTCCATGTCCGTCGATCGCATCGAGGACATTCGTATGGCTGCCGAGGAAGCATTTATTTTCGGCTGCACGGCTGTTGATTCCGATGGCATCTCGATCAAATTCGATGTCGACGAATCTCACGTTGGCATGACCTTTACCTTTGGCGATCAGGCGACTGTCGATGAGGATGATCAGGCTGCCGTGTATGCCGAGCTCATTTTGGCTAGCGTGTGCGATTCCTGCGAAAAGACTGCGGCGCCTCTGACGCTTTCCCTCGACCTCAAGGCGGATATCTAATATGACCGAACGTTCCCGGAGCGGTAAGACCGCTTGGGACAAGGAGAAAACCCGCGAGCTGTTTCGTCGCTACAAAGAAACCGGTGATCCGGACGCGCGCGAGCAGCTCGTCATGTCCCATATGAACCTGGTAAGGTTTCTTGCCAACAAATTTAAGAATCGCGGCGAGCCGCTCGACGACCTCATGCAGGTCGGCTATCTGGGTTTGCTCAAGGCTATCGACCGCTTTGACCCTGAGCGCGGGCTCGAGTTCACAACGTTTGCGACACCCACTATCCTGGGCGAGATCAAACGCCATTTCCGCGACAAGGGCTGGAGCGTGCGCGTGCCCCGTCGCTTGCAGGAGCTCTCGGCCAAGGTCAACCAGGCTACCGATAAGCTCACCAACGAGCTACAGCGCTCGCCTAAGGTTGAGGAAATCGCTGAGTACTTGGACGTGACGGTCGATGAGGTGCTGGAGGCCATGGAATCGTCTTCGGCCTATACCTCGGTGCCCATCGAGGCTCCTGGTGCGTCCGATTCCGACGATGCCCCCTCGATTCTCGATCGCTACGCCGACGACGACAATGAGCTCGACTTTACCGATGACCGCTTGGTGATCGAGGAAGCCATCCGTGATTTCTCGCCGCGCGAGCGCGAGGTTATCGAGCTGCGCTTTGTAAAGGGCATGACCCAGATCGAGATCGCCAAGAAGCTGGGTATTTCTCAGGTGCAGGTTTCGCGCCTGCTGCGCCGCACGCTTAAGAAGATTCAGGACAAGATCGACCCCGACGGAGTGATGATTCGTTCATGAGTGAGCGCCCCCAACAAACCGATCGCGTGCTGCGCGACACCCGCATTCTGACGCTTCGCATTTGGGCTGTTGTCGGCTGCATTGTCATCGCCGCTGTCATCTTTAACCTTATGGGCATGCTGGCGCCGGTTATCGAGTTTCTCGCCGTTGGTTCCATCATTGCCTTTGTGATGTCCCCGATTACCAATTGGCTCGAGCATCATGGCGTGAATCGCGGCATCGGTTCGCTTATCGCGCTAATTGTTGTTGTTGCCGTGCTCGTCGGTGTCGTTTGCATCTTGTCGCCGATTCTCTTTGGTCAGATCATGGAAGTCCTGAGCCGCCTGCCCGAGCAGCTTCGTGTTGCGGGTGGCGACCTCAACGAGATGATCTCGAATGCCAAGACGCTTAACAACACGCCGCTCAAGGAGTATTTGGACGATAATCTTTCGTCGCTGGTCACCGTGGCATCGAAGTATGTGTCTCAGATCGCTGCCGAGCTTGGCCGCGGTGTGTTCCCGCTCATCACCAATACGGCCTCGCAGTTGTTCGTGATCTTTCTTGGTCTGGTGCTTGCGTACTGGATGGCCTGCGACTACCCTCGCATGCACCACGAGATTTGCACCATCATCGGTCAGGAGAAGGAGACCTCGTACCGCTTTATGGTCGCCATCCTTTCTCGCTCTGTCGGCGGCTACATGCGCGGTATGGTCGTGACGTCCATCTGCGGTGGTTTCCTTGCCTTTATCGGTTTTATGATCATCGGCCATCCGTATGCGGCGCTCATGGCTATCTTTACCGGCATCATGCATTTGGTTCCGGTCGTCGGTCCTTGGGTGAGCGCAGCAATCGCCACGGTACTCGGCTTCATGTTCAGCCCCATGTTGGCGTTATGGACGCTCATCGTGACGATGGTCGCGCAAAACGTCACCGATAACGTCATTTCGCCCAAGGTCATGCAGAGCTCGGTGCAGGTGCATCCCATCATGAGCCTCACGGCGCTCGTTATTGGCTCGGCACTCATGGGCCCCATCGGCATGATTATTGCTATCCCGCTTTGTGCGGCCCTCAAGGGTATCTTCGTGTACTACTTCGAGAATGAGACCGGCCGCCAGCTTGTGGCCTATGACGGAGCCGTGTTTAAGGGCACGCCGTACCGCGATGCCGCTGGCAACCCGGTCGCCGCCTACGACGCGCTCGGCGACGACACCTTCATTTACGAGTCCGAGCTCATCGGCAACGAGACTGCGCCCGAGGCCAAGGCCATGCCCAAGCCCGAGCTCGATAATCCCTGGATCAAGCTCTCGGGCCTGCAGCCCGATGCGACGGGTTTCTTCAAAAACCCCTTCGCCAAAGACGATGATTCCAACTCAGACGACGATACCAATACCGGCATCGACGGCTCCATGGACGATGACGACAACTAGCGGGGTAATTCGGGTTAACATTCATACGTGCTAACATGCAATTTCGCTGAAGGGCCGGCATTGTGCCGGCCCTCTTTTTCAAGACTTTAGTCTGCTGGCCGCGCAGCGGCCAGCTTTAAACCACCCGCTAC
>CAJMRE010000034.1 GCA_905215755.1 uncultured bacterium | reverse complement strand
ATGCGAACCTCCAGTCCGGACCGCCCCGCGGTCCAACTTTCTGTCCGCACCCCCATTTTAGTCCGTATTTCACCGCAAATTATTTAGAGGGTGCTGAGAGTGGGGGTCCAGGCGATGGTGGGAGTCGCGCCGTCGAGAACCTCGTTGATGGTGGCGGCCATGCCAGCGAGTAGGCTGTTCTCGCTTACGGTGAGCGTCTTGTAGCCGCCGGCTCGCATGAGCTCGCGAATCACCACGGCACCTGCCAAGATCACGTTCGCGCGCTTGGGCTGCACGCCCGGCAACGCGGCAATGCCTGCAACATCCAACGCAGACATGCGCTCGATAGCGGCCGAAATCTGCTCCATCGAAAGCTCGCGCAGGTGCACAAAGTTCGAGTCGTACGGCTCCAGTTCGTGGACCAGCGCCACGAGCGTGGTAACGGTACCGCCCACCGCGACGAGGCGCTCGGCGCGCTCAAAGTCGACAGGCAGGCCCTCAAAATAGGCGGCGAACTGCTCGCCTGCCCACGCGGCAGCGGCAGCAAGCTCGCCGCGTGCGGGTGGCATCGTCGAGAAAAACCGCTCCGTCACGCGGCGGCAGCCAATGTCCAGCGAGCGCGTCCCTTCTAGCGCAAAGACGCCACGCTCCGGCGCATAGACGCCCGTCGCGAGCTCCGTGGATCCGCCGCCCGAATCGGCAACAATGATGCGCTCGCCGGCAAAGTCGTGCGCCACGCCAAAAAACGTCAGGCGTGCCTCGACCTCACCCGGAATCACCTGCGGCTCAAGCCCCAGCTCGTGCAGGCCGTCCAGCAGCAGGGCGGCGTTGGACGCATCGCGCGCGGCGCTCGTGCACGTGGTGCAGATGCACGCGGCGCCAAAGGTACGCGCCTCGTCCACAAACATACGGCACGCAGCGAGTACACGCTCGACAGCCGCCTCGCAAAAGCGACCCGTCGCGTCCACGCCCTCGCCCAGGTCGGTAATCTCGGTATGCTTGGACGATTCCACAATCGCTCCGCCCTCGACCTGGGCCAACACCAGTCGCGACGACACCGTTCCCAGGTCGATCGCGGCTACCTTATAGCGTTTGCAATTTGTCATTGCGGGCTCCCCTCCGGGCGCTATTTGCCGTTGGACACGACCGTCTGGCCCTCGACGCCGTTAAACCCAAACAGCATGTCGAGCGCTTGGATGTACCACGGCGCGTCCTTACCGACTTCTTCGATTTCCTTGGCAACTTCGCTGGCCTTCTTGGCGTTCGACGACTTCTGGCTCGACGAGGCATCCGAATCGCCGTCCAGGCCCTGCACTTCAATCCTCTTCTCGCCGGGCATCACCAAGCCCAGGTCCTCGGACGCCGCGTCCTTGATGCCCTCCTCCGAGAGCAGCTTGTCGACGCTTTTTTGCAGCTCGTCGTTATATTGCTCGCGAATCTCGACCTGCTTGGCCAAGATATCGCTCGAGCGCTTAGCCACATACAGGTCGCGTACGGGAAAATACAGGCTCACGAGCGCCAGCGCCACCACGATACCGATAAACAGCGGGCGCAGAGAGCCATGTGTAAAGTCATAGATTGCCTTAACCACCGCGTTGTCGTTGGCGTAGCGCATAAAGTCCGAGCCCGAAAGACGGCTCGAAGGCCTGCTCGCTTTGTCGTGCGTCTGGGCCGAGGGACGCGACGGATGCGACGAACGTGTCGGGCGTACTGGTCCATCTGTCGAAGTATTCACTTGAGCATTGGGGCGCGAGGTGCTTGTCGGGCGCTGCGCGGAGCGGTCGGCACCGGCGTAGGCGGACCCACCGAGCTGCACCGTGCGCGCACGGCGAAGCGACGGCTCACGCGAACCGGCGGAATAGTACCTGTTGTCGTAAATCTGATCCATGTGCGCCTTGTGCGGTTGAGGTTTGTTTGCGCTAAGTCCTTTAGTTATAGCACGAGCGCCCGCACCGCCTTCGCCAGCCTTTGCTCGACATAAAAAAGGCGCTGAGCCGTATGGCCCAGCGCCCAATGGTGCTCAACAGTGCCCGGCGGGAACGAGGCGAATCCGAGTCAGTCCCGCCCCCGCACACGCCGCTTGCCTAGCGAATGTTGTAGAACGCAGACTTGCCGGCGTAGCGCGCGCTGCCCTCGAGCTCGTCCTCGATGCGGATGAGCTGGTTGTACTTGGCAATACGGTCGCTGCGGCACGGGGCGCCCGACTTGATCTGTCCGGCGTTGACGCCCACGACCAGGTCGGCGATCGTGGAGTCCTCGGTCTCGCCGGAGCGGTGGCTCACGATGCAAGCGTAGCCGGCCTCCTTGGCGGTCTCGATGGCCTCGAGCGACTCGGTGAGCGTGCCGATCTGGTTGACCTTGACCAGAATCGCGTTGGCGGCACCCAGCTCGATGCCCTTCTTGAGGCGCTCGGTGTTGGTGACGAACAAGTCGTCGCCCACCAGTTGCACCTTATTGCCAATGCGACGGGTGAGCTCAACCCAGCCGTCCCAGTCCTCCTCGGCCATGCCGTCCTCGATGGAGATGATGGGGTAGGTGTCGACGAGTTTCTCCCAGTAATCAACCATCTGGGCGCTCGTGTACTCCACGCCCTCGCCCTTGAGCTCGTACATACCGGTCTCGGCGTTGTAGAACTCGGTGGACGCCGGATCCATGGCGTACATGAAGTCGACGCCGGGCTTAAAGCCGGCCTTCTCCACGGCCTTGGTGATGTACTCGAACGGCTCGGCATTGGTCTTGAGGTTGGGCGCGAAGCCGCCCTCGTCGCCCACGCCGCCGCCCAGGCCGGCCTCGTGCAGCACGCCCTTGAGGGTGTGGTAGACCTCGGCGCACCAACGCAGGCCCTCGGCAAAGCTCGGGGCGCCCACCGGCATGATCATGAACTCCTGGAAGTCGACGTTGTTGTCGGCATGCACGCCGCCGTTGAGGATGTTCATCATGGGCGTGGGCAGCAGGTGGGCGTTGACGCCGCCCAGATACTGGTACAGCGACAGGCCCGCCGACTCGGCAGCGGCGCGGGCAACTGCCAGCGACACGCCCAGAATGGCGTTGGCGCCGAGCTTGGTCTTGTTGGGGGTACCGTCCGCGGCGATCAGCGCGGCATCGACGGCGCGCTGATCGAAGGCATCGAGGCCCACGACGGCGTTAGCGCACTCATTGTTGACGTGCTCGACGGCCTGCAAAACACCCTTGCCCAGGTAGCGACCCTTGTCACCGTCGCGCAGCTCGCAAGCCTCGAAAGCGCCAGTCGAAGCGCCCGAAGGCACCATCGCGCGACCGAAGCTGCCGTCCTCGAGCACGACCTCGACCTCGACGGTGGGGTTGCCGCGGCTGTCGAGCACCTCGCGACCGTAGACGTCCAAAATATCGCTCATGTTGTCTCCCTCTCACTTGGAAACGGGTTGAATGCTTGGCGACGCGGCTTACACGCTGCAGCGGCGCGAAGGTTCATAAGTTAGCCTTGTCGCACTTTTTGCATTATGCCCTAAGTTAGCCAAGCGATACAATCTTTTTTAAAAATAATGGGAGCGATGGGACAAGTCTGTCCCGTCGCTCCCGCGGTATTACTCCCCTGCCTTTGCTGCGTCCCACAGGTCGTTGAGGCCATGGGTCGAAAGCTCGGCAAGATCTACGTGGGCATCGGCCGCCATCTGCTCCATCGCAGCCCAGCGACGGCGAAACTTGGCCGTGCTCGCGCGCAGGGCGCTCTCGGCGTCGATGCCCTCCTTGCGCGCGACGTTGACCAGGGCAAAGAGCAGATCACCAAACTCCATTTCGCGCTCGGGCGTTCCGGGAGCCTCGGCCTCAAACTCGGCACGCTCCTCAGCTACCTCGTCCCACACGTCCTGGACCGTCTCCCACTCAAAGCCTACGGCAGCCGCCTTGCGCGACACCTTCTGCGCCTGCATCAGCGCCGGCAGGTGCGTGGGCACGCCGTCGAGCAGGCCCTCGGGCGCGGCCTCGCCTGCCGCCACGGCCTTGTCCTTGGCGGCCTTCTCGGCAAGCTTGACCTCGTCCCAAATCTTGAGCACCTCGTCAGAGTTATCGGCATCCACATCGCCAAACACGTGCGGGTGACGACGGATGAGCTTGGCGTCGATATCGCGCGCCACATCGGCCAGCGTAAACTCACCGGCGTCCGCCGCAATCTGCGCATGCAGTACGACCTGCATGAGCACGTCGCCGAGCTCCTCGCGCAGATGCGCCACGTCGTCCGCCTCAATGCAATCGAGCGCCTCGTAGGCTTCCTCGATCATGTTCTTGCCGATGCTCTGATGCGTCTGTTCGCGATCCCACGGGCAGCCATCGGGCTGACGCAGACGCCAGATGGTCTGCACCAGATGCTGCAGCTCGGCCGACGCGTCTACCAGCGTGGACAGGTCGCGCGAACCCTCGGCATTTTGCTGAGCCATATGCTCGGCCATGGTTAGTCCTCCTCCATGACCACGTGGCGGAACGTGCCGCCCTCGTAGATGCCGTAGCTGTGCGAGCCGTCCTTGGGGATGCTCACGCTGCCGGGGTTGAAGAGCCACAGACCCGGGTGCGCGGCGCTTTCCTCGTTGACCTTGACGTGCGTGTGACCGTAGACGAGCGCGGAACCCTCGGGCAGCGCGGGTGCGTGGTCGACGCTGTTATGCATGCCAGCGCCAAAGACGTGGCCGTGCGTCAGGAACAGTTCACGGCCGGTCTCGTCAAACAGCGTGGCGTAGTCGGCCATGACGGGGAAGTCGAGGACCATCTGGTCGACCTCGGCGTCGCAGTTGCCGCGCACCGCGATAATGCGGTCGGCCAGGGCGTTGAGCAGCGGAATCACACGCTTGGGGGCGTAGTCGCGCGGCAGGTCGTTGCGCGGGCCGTGGTAGAGCAGGTCGCCCAGCAGCACAATGCGGTCGGGCTGCTCGGATTCGATGGCGGTGCAGAGGCGCTCGGCCCAGTATGCCGAGCCATGGATGTCGGAGGCGATGAGGTATTTCATGGGGAGTCCTTTCGGAGTGGGGTTGCTAGGGGCTGAATACGGGATCTGGCGGATATGGAGCCCATCTACCGTGTTACTCGAATCGCAGCGCCGCGCTCTGAGCCGCCTGCATCACGCGTTGGAGCGGCACGTCATGTTCGCGGGCAAGACGGGCGCAATTCTCGTACTCGGGAGCCGCGCGCTCGCTGCCGTCAGGCAGGGTCGCCACCTTAACGGATACCTCACCCCAAGGCGTCACCACCTGCTCGAATCGGCGCGGCAGGCAAACGCGTTCCATCACCTGGCGACGAACGGCGTTGGTCGTGGTCTCCAAAAAGATAATCGTCTGCAAGCGCTCGATATCCTCGTGCGAGCAGATCACCTGCAACTGCCATCCGGGGCGGCCCTTTTTGCAGTAAAGGGGCAGCCAGTGCACCTCGCGGGCGCCGGCCTCGCGCAGGCGGTCGGCGGCGTAGGCGAGCACCTCGGGCGACGCGTCATCGATGTCGCACTCCAGCTTGACGATAGTTTCGGGCGCATCGGTCTCGCGAGACAGCGGGAATGTGCTATCGCATTGCATACGGTCTGGATCCTTTCCGCACGGACTCGTTTTGCTCACTCAAACGCTAGCACATCGGACGTGGCACAGGCGTGACTTTCGTCCGTCGCCGCCCTCGCCCCTATCCAAACATGTACATCAGCCTCCAAACATGTCATTTTTTGCAGCTTTTGGAGGCTGATGTACATATTTTGAGAGCAAGCGAGGCCGCACCGGCGCCGCGCAGCCTTTCCAATCGATTTCGAGCTCCGGCGTGCGCGGCGTGTTGAGAGCTGCGCCATTACAATGGAGCGGATTCGCCAAATGCAAAGGAGTCGCCATGCCCACCTGCCCGCTGGTCGATTGCCACACCCACACTTCGTTTTCGGATGGCCATGCCTCGTTTGAGGACAACGTACGCGCCGCTGCTGCGGCCGGCTGCCGCGCTATGGTCTCGACCGACCATCTCACCCTGCCCGCCAGCATGGACGCCAACTGCGAAGTGCAAGTTGTCGAGGGCGACCTGACGGCACATCGCCTGGCATTTGAGGACGCCCGCAAGCTCGCCGCGCAGATCGCGCCGGAGCTCGAGCTTGTCTATGGCTTTGAATGCGACTGGTACGAAGGTTGCGAGCCTTTGGTTGAGCGCTGGTCCGCGGGTGCCATAGTGCGCTTGGGCAGCGTGCATTGGATTGGCAACCCAGGCGATATCATGGCCGGCGCCGCGGGCACGGCGGGAACGGAAAACGTCGCTCGTCCCGATACGCCCGATTCGCGCTGCGGTTGGATCGACGACGACACCAACCTGCATGTTTGGGAAAACCTGGGCGTGCGCGGTGTGTGGGAGCGCTATGTCGATGACTGGTGCCGCGCCTGCGAGAGCCCGCTTAACTTTGATGTGATGGCCCACCCCGACCTGGTCATGCGCTTTTCGAAGGAAGGCTTTGCGCCCGATTTTGACCCCGCGCCGTTTTGGGAGCAGATGGCCGAATGTGCCCACGATACGGGTCACCGTGTCGAAGTCTCGACCGCCGCGCCGCGCAAGGGCCTCGACGACTATTACCCCTCGACGGGACTGTTGCGTTGCTTTGCCCACGCCGAGGTGCCGATCACTTTTGGCTCGGACGCACACCGCGCCTGCGACATCTGCTGGAACATCCGCGAGGCTCAGGCCCACGCCTACGACTGCGGCTACCGGGCCTTCGATATCCCCCACCCCACCGGCGAATGGCAACCCACACCCCTCGCCTAAGACTAGTCGTTGGGGACGTTCTTAAATGACTAGTGGCGGCGGGCGTTGAGTTCGCCGGCAAGCTCGTCGAGGGTGATGCCGTAGCGCTCAAGCGTCACGAGCAGGTGGTAGACCAGGTCGCCGGCCTCGTAGCGGATGTGGTCGTGATCGTTATCCTTGCAGGCCATGATGACCTCGCTCGCCTCCTCGGCAAGCTTCTTGAGCAGCTCGTCCTCGACGTCGGTCAACAGACGCGCGGTATAGCTCTCCTGCGGCGACGCGTCGCGACGGCCATGAATCACCTCGGCCAGCCCCGTCAGCGTCTCACCGATATTTCCCGGCTGCACGTTAGCTGTTCTGACTCCCATGGTTATTTCCTCTCGTTACTGCAGCGTAAAGTAGGTACCGGTCTCATCGAACCGAGGCTTTGCGCCCTTTTTCTCAAAGAACTCGACGATGACGGCATGGGCCTCATCGAGCCTTTCCTTCTCGGCCTCGAGCCAAAGCGACTGCGCCCCGCAGGCATCAGTCAGGTGCACGCGACATGGCACGCCCGCGCGGAGGAGCTCGGTGTTGCAGTCGGCGACCTCGAACGGCGTCACGACTTTCATCGCACTCCCCCTTCCACGCGCTTAAAGAAGCAGGTACGGTTGCCGGTGTGGCAGGCTGGACCCGGCGAGTCGACCTTGACCAGCAGTGTATCGCTATCGCAGTCGGCCCAGAGCTCCTTGACCTCCTGCATGTTGCCGCTCGTCGCGCCCTTATTCCAGAGCTCTTGGCGGCTGCGGCTCCAAAACCACGTGGTACCGGTCTTGAGCGTCAACCCCACCGATTCCTCGTTCATCCAAGCAACCATAAGCACCTCGCCGGTGTCATATTGCTGAACCACACAAGGGATCAATCCTTTGGCGTCGTATTTAAGATCCGCTGGAGTAGTAATTTCTCTCATTTCAATTCCCCAATTTAAACATCACATGTCGGCGAGGGTTGTCCAGGTGCCGCAGGTTGCCACGAAAGAGGAGCGACGCGTACTTTGGTACGCGAGCGACGGTTTGAGCGGCAAGATGCGGTGCCTGGACAAGCCGCAGCGCAGCCCGCAGCACTAGAAGTCCAACCTCACAGGAATACCTTGAGAGGCCATATACTCTTTGACTTCGCGAATGCTGAAGGTTCCAAAGTGAAAGACGCTCGCCGCCAGCACGGCATCGGCCTCGCCCTCGATCACGCCCTCAGCGAAATGCTCGAGCGTGCCCACGCCACCGCTCGCGATGACGGGGATTGGCACCGCGCGCGCCACGGCGCGGGTGAGCGCCAGGTCAAAGCCAGCCTTGGTGCCGTCGCGATCCATGCTGGTCAGCAGGATCTCGCCGGCGCCGCGGCGAGCCGCCTCCTCGGCCCACGCCACCGCATCGATACCCGTGGCGTTGCGGCCTCCTGCGGTAAAGACCTCCCACTTGTCGGCACCGGATGCTCCGGGCAAGCCGACGCGCTTGGCATCGATCGCCACAACCACGGCCTGGCTGCCAAACGCCGCGGCAGCCTGGCTGATCAGCGACGGATCGCGCACAGCCGCCGAGTTGAGCGACACCTTGTCGGCACCGGCGGCAACCATGGTGCGCATGCCCGCCAGGTCGCGAAAGCCGCCGCCCACGGTATAGGGAATGGCCAGCTCCTCGGCCGCATGCGCCGCCATCTCGATAGTCGTCGCACGGTTGTCGCTCGTCGCGGTAATGTCCAGGAAGACGACCTCGTCCGCACCCTCGCGGTCGTAGGCGCGGGCCAGCTCCACCGGGTCGCCAGCATCGCGCAGGCTCACAAAGTTGACGCCCTTGACCACGCGGCCGTCCTTAACATCCAGACAGGGAATCACGCGTTTGGTAAGCATGGTCTACTCCTCCCCCTCGGGCGGCGGCCAGCGCCTGAACCAGCGTAAAGTTGCCTTCGTAGAGCGCGCGACCGGTGATGGCGCCTTCAATCGCGCCCCCACCTACCGCGGCAAGCGCACGGATATCGCCGAGCGTCGAGATACCGCCCGACGCCACGACGGGAAAGCCCGCGACCTCGGCCACATGGCGATATGCCGCCACGTCGATGCCCGTCTGCATGCCATCACGCGCGATGTCGGTATACACCAGATGCTTAAAGCCCAGCTCGGTAAGCTGCCCCACGGCATCGTCGAGCGCCACGCCCGCGCCGTCGCGCCAGCCGTTCACCTTAACCTGGCCGTCGCGTGCGGCAATGTCGGCGACCAGCAGCTCGCCAAAGCCTTGGGCTGCCACCTCAGCAAAACCCGGCTCGGTCACGAGCACGGTGCCCAGCGCAATGCGGCGAGCACCATAGCCTGCCAGCTCATCGATGCGTGCGAGCGAGCGAACGCCGCCGCCCACGTCCACGGACAGACCGTCGACGCCGCAGATGGCCTTAATCGCCGCCGAGTTGGCAGCGCATGTATCCTCGTCCTCACCAAAGGCAGCGGACAGGTCGACGACGTGCACCCAGCTTGCGCCCTGCTCGGCAAACGAACGGGCGACGGCCACGGGGTCGTCGGAATATACCTTGCAGCGGGTGCGGTCGCCGCGCTCCAGGCGCACAACCTTGCCGCCGATCAGATCGATTGCGGGAAACAGAATCATCGGCCAACCTCCTCGACGATGCTGACGAAGTTCTTAAGGATACGCTGACCCAGCGCGGAGGATTTCTCGGGATGGAACTGGCAGCCCCACACGTTGCCGTGGCGCACGATGCACGGGAAGCTCCGTGTATAGTGCGTGCGCGCCAACACATCGGCGGCATCGACGTCGTCGGCCACCGCGTAGCTGTGAGTGAAATACATGTTGGCGCCCTCGGCAAAACCGGCAAGCAACGGATCGGCCGCACCGGCGGGCGTCATGTGCACCTGGTCCCAGCCCACGTGCGGGACCTTCAGGCGGCTTGATTCCAGGTGCGTGCACGAGCCACGCATGATGCCCAGGCCATCGACCCAGGGACCACCGGCCTGCTCGGAGGCATCGTCGTCCGCGTCCGCACCCTCGTCCGCAGGCACGCCCTCGTTGCCGCGCTCAAAAAATAGCTGAAGGCCCAGGCAGATGCCGAGCAGCGGAGTTCCGGCGGCAACGGCATCGAGCACGGCCACCTCCTCGCCGCTCTGGCGCATAAAGGCGATTGCGTCATAGAACGCGCCCACGCCCGGGATGACCAGGCCGTCGGCGTTGCAGATCTGCTCCGGATCGTCCGATGTGCAGGCGGCGGCACCGGCGCGCGCAAGCCCGCGCACGACGCTCGACAAGTTGCCCTTGTGGTAGTCGACCACCACAATCTTTGGTTCGCCCACGCGACCCCTCCCTTTTCCCATTCAAAACCTGCCAAAAAGGGACAGGTTTATTTTGGTCGGTTAAACGTTCACCCACCACATGAGACAGCATTTCCGCAGATAAAACCTGCCAAAATAAACCTGTCCCTTTTTGGCAGGTTACAGCGAGCCCTTGGTGCTGGGGATGCCCTGCACGCGGGGATCGAGCTCGCAGGCGTGGCGCATCGTGCGGCCCACGGCCTTAAAGGCGGCCTCGATAATGTGATGCGAGTTGCCGCCCGCCAGCTCGCGCACGTGCAGCGTAAGTTTGGCATCGCGCGCAAAGGCATAGAAGAACTCGACAGCCAGCTCGGTATCGAAGCTGCCCACGCGCTCGGTCGGCACGGGCAGCTCGCAGTAGGCCTGGCCGCGACCCGAAATGTCCACGGCGGCCATCACGAGCGTCTCGTCCATGGCGATCGCCGCATCGGCAAAGCGCGTAATACCCGCTTTGTCGCCCAGCGCCCGGCAAAACGCCTCGCCCAGCACAATGCCCGTGTCCTCGACGGTATGGTGCGCATCGACTTCCACATCGCCTACCGCATGCACCGTCAAATCGAACAGGCCATGGCGGCCAAAGGCGTTGAGCATATGGTCGAAAAACGGCACGCCGGTCGAGATATCGCACGTACCGGTTCCATCCAGGTCGAGTTTGACGACAATGTCGGTCTCCCCCGTCTTGCGGGTCACCTCGGCATAACGGCCCATCTAGATCTCCTCCTTCACCAGCACGGCAAACGCAGCCAGTACCTCATCGTTTTCCTGCGGCGTGCCCACGGTAATGCGCAGACAGTCCGCAAGCCCCGGCGCATAGCTAAAGTCGCGCACCAAAATCGAATACTCGTCGCGTAGGCGCTCGCGCACGCGCGTGGCATGCGGCGTACGCACGAGCACAAAGTTCGCCGCGCTCGGCCATGCCTCCACGGGCAGGCCCTCGGTAGCCATCGCGCGCAGGGCGCACAGCTCGCGCTCGCGCTCGGATGCGACCTGTGCCACCACGGGCGTGTACGCATCGCGGGCACGCACGCAGGCAAGCGCCGCCGCCTGGCTCAGCACGTTGACCGAATAGATCTGGCGAATCGCCGCGAACACGTCGATGACCTCGGACGCCGCGATCACGTAGCCCAGACGCGTGCCGGCAGCGCCAAACGCCTTGGACAGCGTATGTAAAATCACCAGGTTGGGATGCTCGGCGATAAGGCCCTGCGCCGTGGTGGCCGCGCCAAACGAATCGTCGGCAAACTCAACGTAGGCCTCGTCGACCATCACCATGCCGGGGCACGCATCGCACAGCGCCGCGATAAAGTCGAACGGCGCCACGTCGCCCGTGGGGTTATTGGGCGAGGTCACGATTGCCAGGTTGCACTCGGGCGCTGCCGCAAGCACGGCTGTCTGGTCGAGCTCAAAGGTCGCGGGGTCGCGCCACACGTCACGCACCTCGGTCTGGCAGAGCGACGCAAAGAACGCGTACTCGCTAAAGCACGGCGGGCAGTTGAGCAGGGTCCGTCCCACGCCGCCAAACGCCAACAGGTAGTTATAGAGCAGCTCGTCGCCGCCGTTTCCCACGCAGACATTCTCGCGCGCCACGCCATGCCAGGCAGCAAGCTCGTCGCGCAGATCGTTCGACATGGGATCGGGATAGCGATTGAGCGGTGTGGCAGCCAGGGCAGCGTCGACCGCCTCGCGCACGCCGGTCGGCACGGGATAGGTGTTCTCGTTGGCCGAAAGGTTGATGCGCGTGGGCGTAAAGCTGGGATCATAGGGCTCAATATCGGCCAGGTAAGGCTGGACGAGCTCCTTCATGCGGGGTGAAAGCTCGGCCATATTAGGCCTCCTCGCCGGTCACACCGGCAGCGGCCGCCAAGTCCACGCCCTCGGCAACCGTCGCGGTCGTATCGCCCGGCCAGGCAACCTTGGTCAGGTCGGCCGCGGCCAGCGACTCGGCGCTCACGGCATCCTCGCCCTGCTCCAGCACACGACGACGCAGTGCGGCAGAAAGCGCGTGTGCCCACAGGCCCTCGGCCTCTGCCAGGCGCTGCGTAGCGGGAGCATCGGAGAGCAGGCCCTCGGGTGTATAGCAAATGACACTCGAGCGCTTGACGAACTCCTCCACCGAAAGCGGGTTGGAGAACATGGCCGTGCCGCCGGTCGGCAGCGTGTGATTGGGGCCGGCGACGTAATCGCCGAGCGGCTCGGAGCTCCAAGCGCCCACAAAGATGGCTCCGGCGTTGCGAATGCCGCCGAGCAGGCCCATCGCATCCTTGCAGTGCAGCTCCAGGTGCTCGGGCGCCACGGTGTTCACAGCCTCGACGGCGGCAGCCATGTCGGCGGCCACCACAATGGTGCCTTCGTTATCGAGTGAAGCGCGCGTGATCTCGGCGCGCGGCGACTGCGCCACCAGGATGTCGATACCCGCCTCGACCTCACGCGCAAACTGCTCGTCGCAGGTCACCAGATAGCAGGCAGCCAACGGATCGTGCTCGGCCTGGGCCATCAGGTCAGCCGCGACCACCATGGGCTTGGCCGTGGCGTCAGCCAGCACGCAGACCTCGGAGGGACCGGCGACCATATCGATACCCACGTCACCCGAGACAATCTGTTTGGCAGCAGCGACAAAGGCGTTGCCCGGGCCGATGATCTTGTCGACACGCGGAATGGTCTCGGTGCCGTACGCCAGCGCGGCCACGGCCTGGGCGCCGCCCACCATATAGATCTCGTCCACGCCTCCGAGCTTGGCAGCCGCAAGCGTATACGGGCTGATCAGGCCATCTTTTTGCGGCGGAGTCACCATGACCACGCGCTTGACGCCGGCCACCTTGGCGGGAATGGCGTTCATGAGCACGGTGGAGGGATACTGCGCGCGACCGCCCGGCACGTAGATGCCGGCAGCCGCGAGCGGGGTCACTTTAACGCCGAGCATTGTGCCGTCCGGGCGCGTGGTAAACCAGCTCTGCTCGACCTCGCGCTGGTGGAACTCGCGAATCTGGCGCGCGGCCTTCTCAAGTGCGGCGACAAAGGCCGGATCGAGGCCTTCGAGCGCGGCATCGATCTGCTCCTGCGGCAGACGGAAGCTCTGCAGCTCAACGCCATCAAAACGCTGGCAGTAATCGCGCACCGCGGCATCGCCATTGGCACGCACGTTGGCCACGATATCGCGAGCGGTGTCGACGATGTTTTGCGGCAGCACGCCCTTACGGTTGAGCTGGTTGGTAACGAGGCGCTCACCGGGAGCAAGCTTGATGGTCTTCATATCGGTATCCCCTATCGGTCGAGGTTGTGTTCGAAAAACGAGAGACCGGGCGGCGGCGCCAATCGGCCCGCAGCCCGTACGTTGGGGCGCCCGTGCGTGCTCGCGCTATTGCGCCGAGCCCGCGACGGGCTCAAAATGCTTGTCCTTCACAGCCGCGGCCAGGCGATCTGCCAGATTACGCACGCGCGGATCCAAGCGAGCGGCACCCGGATTGACGAAGAAGCGCGCCGTGCAGTCCATAATGCGACCAGTAATAACCAGGTCGTTATCGCGCAGCGTGGCGCCCGTGGCGGTAATATCCACGATACGGTCGGTCATACCGACGATGGGGCCCAGCTCGATGTTACCGTGCAGCGAGACGATATCGACATTCACGCCGCGCTCGGCATACCAAGCGCTCGCGATGCGCGGGTACTTGGTGGCCACGCGAAGCGACCCGCGGCGGGCATAGTTGCGCTCGGCCTGGCCAGCGCGCCACGCGGGCTCCGCCTCGATGAAGGTGCACAGGCCGTAGCCCAGATCGACCAGCTGCAGCAAGTTGAGGCCTGCCTCGATGAGCGAGTCCCAACCGCAGATGCCGCAGTCGGCACCGCCACAGCCCACAAAGGCGGGCGCGTCGCTGGGTCGCACGATGACAAACTCGATATCGCCGACCGCACCCTCGCCGGCACGCGTGTCGCGGCCGCGCACGATCAGGTGACGGCCGGGGTCACGTAGCTCAGAGACGTCCAAACCTGCGGCCTCGAGCACGTCGAGCGTGTCGGCCTTGAGCGAGCCCTTGGGCACGGCAATGCGCAGCGGACCCTCGGTGCCGCGGCCCACGGCATGGTCACCATCGGAAGCAGCGTCCTCGGCCGAGGTGCGCGCGGCCTCCAGACGCTCGAGCGAAAAGGCAAAGCCTGCCGCCGGCACCTCGATGCCGTCGCCAAATGCACCGGTAAAGATGGAGTCGTAGCGACCGCCCGAGCCCACCGGATCGGGCAGGCCACCGGCATAGGCCTTAAAGACCAGGCCCGTGTAGTAATCAAACGAGTTCATGATGGAGAAGTCGAAGGACAGCACCTGAGCGTCCTCGGGAGCCAGGCCCTCGACCAGGGCACGCAGCTCGCGCGTGAGCGGCGCGACAATGCCCGCCGCCGCCAGCAGCGCGTCGACGCGGTCGAGCACCTCGGCACCACCGTGCAGGCGCGGCAGCTCGCTAATGGCGGCCTTGACGGCCTCGGGCTCGACACTTGCCGCCACGCGGGCATCGAGGCCCACAAAGTCGTTGGCGTGCACGCAGCGCAGCGCCTCGGCAGCCAGCTCGCGATCTTCGCACGCCGCAAGCAGTTCCTTAAACGGACGCACACTGCCCGCGATAATGCGCGCACCGGGAAGTGCCAGCTTGCGCACGGCCTCCGCCACCAGCGAGACGATCTCGACATCGCCCGCGGTATCGCCCACACCGATAAGCTCAAAACCCAACTGCGTAAACTGACGCGAGCCGCCGGCATTGCGCTGGCACTCGCGAACCACCGGCGCCTCGTAGCGCAGGCGCAGTGGCAGATCGGCCGCGCGCATGCGGGTCGAAACCAAGCGCACGATCGGCAGCGTGTTGTCGGGACGGACCACCAGCAGGCGGCCGTCATCATCAAAGAGCTTAAACGGGGTGTCCGCAATGCGGCCACCCTCCTCGAGAGAGCCCTTGTCCTCGAGCAGCGGCGTCTCGACCGGCAGGTAATGATGCTCCCTAAAGCAGCCCTTCACCGTCAGCGCAATCTCCTCGCGCGCCTGAGCCTCCTCGGGCAATATGTCCCGGAATCCCCACGGTGTGGCCGTCATCTGGTGAGCCTCCTCATGCTGTGTTTCATATAGAACAGAAGACCGGCATAGCTCCGCCGGTCTTCTGGGTACTTTAGCATACTAGAGTGTTTGCGGGGAAAATCCATCGCAGCCGCTCACGCCGTATTCATTTGGAAACATAGGGCAGATCGCCGCAACCCAAACCCGCCTAGGCGCCAATCGCACGACGATACTCTGCCATTACCTGCGCATCGGCAGCTGCGGGGTCGGCGAAATAGCGCCCGTCATAGGTCTCGGCCGAAACAACTCCGCGATAGCCGCGCGCCACCAGCCTATCCAGGTCGGCGCGCATATCGCGGTCGCCGTCACCCCAGGCAAGATGCGTCGTGCCATCTGCCGCAACATCGACAAAATGCACGTGGGCGACATCTTCGCCAAGCAGATCGAAATAATCGTCGATGGTATCCCCTGCCACCGCCATAGCGCCCAAATCCAGACACGCCTTAAGTGCCGGATGATCAACTGCCTCGATCATGCGCTTCGTGTCGGCCGCCGAGTTCACGATCATCGACTCAACCGGCTGTAGGGCCTCGAGCACCAGTCGCACGCCGCGCTCTCCCGCATGCTCGGCAATCGCACGCAGCATCGAGGCGCTGCGACCCCACGCGTCCTCGATCGGCTCGTTCAAAAATGCCCAGCCGCTCGAGACCATGACCTGCTCGGCTCCAAGCTCCGCCGCGATATCCACAACGTTCTTAAAGTACGCGAGCGTGCGGGCACGCGCCTCATTCCCACGCGCCGCGATATTCCACGGCTTGGGGTTGTTCTGTTCGGGACAAAGCCCCACAATCCGAACCCCATACCGCTGCGACAGCTCCCGCACCTGCTCGAGCGAATCGTATCCATGGCAATCGACATACAGATGCATCGCCCCGGTCCAAAGCTCGCAACACGTGTAGCCCGAGGCCGCTGCCGAAGAAAAGAATTCCTCAAGGTCAAAATAACGATGGCTGATATTCATGACGGCAAGCTGCGGATACTCCATCTTGTCCACCTTTCGGCAAAAGGGCGCCGCAGCACAGTGTGCGCGACGCCCCCTCTTACATTATTCTCATTATGACGGATGCCCTACTGAACACCAAGCACTCCAAAGAACGCGCCGGCAATACTCACGAGCAGGATCACGAGCATGATCACGAGCGGATTCATCTTCTTCTTGAGCATGAGATAGACGATTCCAAACAGCCCCATCGTGACAAAGCCCGGGAAGATTCCGTTGAGCAGCTCGGCCAGCGTCTGAGCACCATCGCCCGCACCGACCATGAGCGGAATGTCCACGGTGACCATCTCCATGGTCATAGCGCCGATCACCATGGCGCCCATGATAGAGGCCATCTTGACGATCGTGTCCATAATGCCCGATTCCTGGACCTTGCTGATCATGTCCGAGCCAAAGCGATACCCCACAAACGTCAGCAGGTAACGGATGATGTAGTGAGGGACATTGAACACGAGCAGGAACAAAATCGGGCCAAGAATAGAGCCCTGTAGCGCCAGCGACGTGCCGACACCCGTTGCCAAAACTCGCAGCGTGCCCCAGTAGAAGGCATCGCCCACACCGGACAGCGGTCCCATCAAAGCAAGCTTGACATTTGAGATCGCGCTCGTGTCAAAGCTATCGTCAGTAGCGTTGACCTCTTCCATTGCAGCGGCGATGGACATGGGGAGCGTCGAGATGTACGGCGTGACGTTATAGAGCTCCATATGGCGCTTAAGGGCGGCCTTAAAGTCCGCATCCTGCGGATACAGCTTGCGAAGAATCGGCATAAGGGCCCACATAAAGCCGATATGGCCCATACGCTCGTAGTTCCAGGAATGCTCATAGGGAATCGAGCGCCAGAACAGCTTCTTAAGGTCTGCGCGGGAAATCAGCCCGTCGTAAGAAGACTCAAACTTAAAACTCATCGAACCCACTCCCAATCGCAGGATCCTCGGTTGCCACTGCGGGCTGCTCCGCTTTTTTCTTATCACCCAAAACCGTCATCGCGACGACGATGATCGCGGCAAAGATCGCCACGCCCGTCGTGCTAATGCCAAAGTAGGCGACGAGGAAGAAGCCAGCGAAGAAGAACGGCGCCACCGTTTTGTTCATAATCATCTGCGCCAGCATCGCAAAGCCGAGTGCGGGCAAGAAGGCGGCGGCGACATCCATGCCGGTCTGAACGAAATCGGGGATGATGTTGAGCAGGCTGGCAACAGCATCGGCGCCAAAGAAGAATGCCAGGGGAATAATCAGCAGGCCGCACCAGCTCTGCGCGTAACCGGCGATGAGCATGTTGCGCGTGATGGCCTTGGTGTCCCCGTCCTCGACGTTTTTGTCGATACGGTGCACCAGCAGTAGCATCACCGGCTGGCCCAGGGCCGTATCGAGCGCCAGGACGATCGTTGCGATGGGAATGCCCAGGGTCAGGGCCGCCGATGCGTCCGCGCCGGCCTGCATGGCAAGCGACACACCCAGGATGGTTCCGGAAATCGTATCGGGCGGGTTATACGCACCGACCGAGATGGCGCCGACCATGGCAAGCTCCATCGTGGCGCCCATGATCGTGCCGGTCACCATGTCGCCCATGACAAGGCCAACCAGAGGTCCGAGCACGATCGGGCGCTGGAGGTAGCTCGTGCCCGTCAGCCACTCGGAATAACCCAAAAGGGCAATAAGGAAAATCAGGATTGTCTTGATAACCATGATGGCCCCTAACCGATGACCTTCGCGGCGTCAGTCTTCGCATCTGCCGGAATCATCTGAATGAACAGCTCGTAGCCCTCGCCGAGCAGCTCTTTGACGTATGCCTCGTTTTCGGGCGTAAGGAACACGCTCGTCGAGACCTGGCGGGCATCCTCGCTAAAGGCAACATTGCCGAGGTTGATCTTCTTGACGCCCATCGCCTTGGCGACGGCACCGGCCTGCTGGATCGTCTCGCAAACCACGAAGAGCTTGTACTTATCGGTCACACCGCTCTGGAGCGCCTTGACGGCATCCTCGGTGTTTTTGACGACAACCTTGCAGCCCTCCGGTTTTGCAAGGGACAGGGCCTGCAGACGAAGCTTGTCATTGAGGACCGTGTCGCTTACCAACAGGATGCAGTCGGCACCCAGAGCCGAAGTCCAGCTAACGGCAACCTGGCCGTGCAGCAGTCGATAGTCCACGCGAATCATCTGAATCATGATGTGCTCCCTAGCGATTAAAACTCATCGAGTTCGGCCTGCCCCAGCAGGTCGTTGACGTACTTGACCTTGGTGTCGTCCGCCTCGACGATCTGGCGAATGGCCTCATCGATCGGGGTGGATTCGGACACGAACAGCAGCTGAATAAGGAGCGGCAGGTTCATATTGGTCACCAGGTGCGTGTTGGGACGCGTCTGGACGATCTTGGTGAACTCGTTGTTGACGCTGCCGCCAATGAGGTCGGTGCAAACGACGACCTCATCGTCCGCGGCAAAGCCGTCCAGAATCGCTGCGGCCTCCTTGGTCAGGTCCTCGTTTCCGTCGACATACATAGAGAGCGCATGGACGTTTTCGCGCTCGCCGGAGAGCAGCCCAATGCTCTCGACGATTCCAGACGCAAAATGGGCATGGGATGCAACGATAAACTGCCTCATTCGATTCCCCTTTCTTGCGAATTTCGGCATAAAAATGCCCGGACGCATGCGCCCGGGCAGGGTGCTTCTTGATCAGTAGCTTATTTGTCACCGATTAGTAGTCGAACTGGTGATAGTAACGACGGTAGTTGAGGTTGTGCTTGGTGACCGTCTCGTAGTAGCGAGCCAGGCGGTCGGTGATCAGCGAGGAGAGGATCCACGGAGACACGATGACGCGGAACTCGTCGTCAAGGCCGGGGATCGCGAACTCGGCGGTGTCGATGATGTTGATGTCGGTGTCGCCGGTCACGCCGCGGGTCAGGAAGGCGCGGACGCGCTCGTCGAGCTTGCGATTCTCGTCCTCGCCCATGAACAGGAAGACCGGGACGCCGGGCTCCACGAGCTCGAGGGTGCCGTGGAAGAAGTCGGCCGAGGTGATGTAGCGGGTGCGCTTCCACTGCATCTCCTCGAGGATGCACATCGAGAACAGGATGGTCTCGCCCCACAGGGCGCCGGAGCCGATGAACATGGTGTAGGGGGCCAGGGCGTACTTCTTGGCGAGCTCCTCGGCGCGCGGCTCGAAGCGCTTGCGGATGTCGACCAGGTGGGTCCAAACATCCTTGGTCTGCTCGATGAACTTATCGAACTGCGGGAAGCAGCCACGGCGATTGAGCAGGCGCAGGCCGAAGCAGTCGGCGAGGTAGTAGCCCATCTCGCAGCCGCCGTTACCATGATCGGAAGCCATCTTGACGCAATTCTCGGCGCCCACAGCCTGGCCGATGGGGCCCTCGGGCTTGGTCATGGCGTAGACGCGCACGC
>CAJMRE010000033.1 GCA_905215755.1 uncultured bacterium | reverse complement strand
TCTCCACCCGAGCATTGAATGAGGCTCCAACGCAAGTTGGGGCCTTTTTTCATATTGGCACACAAGGTCAAAGGCGGCACCATGATCCTCCTGGTCGACAAGATCGAAAAAAGCTTCGGCGCGCGCGTCCTCTTTAGCGGCGCGTCCTTCCAGATCAACCCCGGCGAGCGCTTTGCGCTCGTGGGACCCAACGGCGCCGGCAAAACCACCATGCTCAAGATCATCATGGGCATCGACAGCCCCGACGCCGGCCAGGTCCAGTACGCCAAGGACTGCCAGGTGGGCTACCTAGAGCAGGAAACCAACCTGGAGCAAAAGGACACCACCATCCTTGCCGAGGTCATGGCCGCTGCCAAGGAAATCCGCCGCATGGGCGAGCGCGCCAACGAGCTGCAGGCCCAGATCACCGAGCTCTCCGAGCAGGGCAAGGACGTCGACGCCCTCCTCAACGAGTACGGCCAGGTCCAGGACCGCTTTGAGCATCTGGGCGGCTACGAGCTCGAGAGCAACGCGCGCAAGATCCTGTCCGGCCTGGGCTTTAAGGTCACCGACTTTGAGCGCCCGTGCTCCGAGTTCTCCGGCGGCTGGCAGATGCGTATCGCACTTGCCAAGCTCTTCCTGCGTCACCCCGACCTGCTGCTTCTGGACGAACCCACTAACCATCTGGACCTCGAGAGCGTCCAGTGGCTGCGCGGCTTTATTGCCAACTACGACGGCGCCGTCCTCATCGTCAGCCACGACCGCGCCTTCATGGACGCCTGCGTCGACCACGTCGCCGCACTCGAAAACCGTCGCGTAACCACCTACACCGGCAACTACAGCAGCTACCTCAAGCAGCGCGAGGACAACCTGGAGCAGATGCGCGCCAAGCGCGCCGCCCAGGAGCGCGACATCGCCCACATGCAGGTCTTCGTCGATAAGTTCCGCTACAAGCCCACCAAGGCAGCCCAGGCCCAGGAGCGCATCCGCAAAATCGAGCAGATCAAAAAGGAGCTCGTCATCCTGCCCGAGGGCCACAAGCATATCGACTTTAAGTTCCCCGACCCGCCGCGCTCGGGCGATATGGTCGTGGGCCTCGAGGGCGTCTCCAAGTCATACGGCGACAAGCACATCTACAGTGACATCGACCTCAAGCTCTACCGCGGCGAGCATGTGGCGCTCGTCGGCCCCAACGGCGCCGGCAAGTCCACGCTCATGAAGATCCTCGCCGGCCTGGAGCCACCCACCACCGGCACGCGCGACCTGGGCACCAACGTCGGCGTCGCCTACTATGCCCAGCACGCGCTCGAAGGCATGACCGAGTCCAACACCGTCCTGCAAGAGATCGACACCGTCACGCCCAAGTGGACCGTGCCGCAGCAGCGCAGCCTGCTGGGCGCCTTCCTATTTAGCGACAACGATTCCATCGAAAAGCAGGTCCGCGTCCTCTCTGGCGGCGAAAAAGCGCGTCTGGCACTGGCCAAGATGCTCGTGGCCCCCGAGGCGCTCCTGTGCCTGGACGAACCCACCAACCACCTGGACATCGACTCGGTGGACATGCTCGAAAACGCCCTGCAAAACTTCCCCGGCACCATCGTGCTGATCAGCCACGACGAGCACCTGGTGCGCGCCGTTGCCAACCGCATCATTGACATCCGCGATGGCAAGGTCACGGTCTACGACGGCGACTACGACTACTACCTCTACAAGCGCGAGGACCTCGCGGCCCGCGCCGCTGCCGAGGCAGCAGGGGAGAGTGCGCCGGCCACGGCCAAGTCCGCCAAAGTCACCGCGGCCCAGCCCGATGCGCCCGCCGCCGCTTCCAAGCCTACCGAGGGCAAAAAGACCAAGGAGCAGAAGCGCGCCGAGGCCCAAGCCCGCGCCGCGCTCAACAAAAAGCTCAAGGGTGTGCGCAACCAGCTCAAGAAGATCGAGGCGGAGCTCGACAAAAAGCGCGCCCGCTATGACGAGCTTATGGAATTGATGGCCAGCGAAGAGCTTTATGCCGATCAGGACAAGTTCAATGCCGCGCTGGGGGAATATAACGGCCTTAAGCAAGAGCTGCCCAAGCTCGAGGACGAATGGCTGGAGCTTTCCACCCAGATCGAAGAGGAGACCGCGCGTGAACTCTCGTAAGGCCGCTGCCGTGGCGATGAGCATCATCGCCATCGCCTGTCGCATCTGCGGCATTTTTATGAGTGCGATGACTGTGTTGTTGTGCTTTAGCGGCCTCACCGCCAAGCTGCAGATCGTGGGCTTTGTCGTTGAGCTTTCGCGCGCGCTGCCGAGCGCCATCGCCGGCTACGGCGTCATCACCTCGCCCTTTGGCGGCGTATTCCGCCTGGATTACGCCATCGTGGCCGTCATCCTGTTTGTGGCCGACTACCTACTCGCTCGCGCCTCGCGCCGCGTCCGCTAGGGGAGCACCATGTCCAGCAGCTACATCATGAACCTGCTCGCGAGCGCCGTCGCCGTCATCGTCGGCATCGTGATCCACGAGAGTGCGCACGCCGCTGCGGCGTGGGCACTCGGCGATAAGACGGCCCGATCACGCGGCCGCGTGTCGCTTAACCCGCTCAACCATATCGACCCGTTTGGCACCATCATCTTGCCGCTGCTCATGCTTGCCGCCGGCGGCCCGGTGTTCGCCTTCGCCAAGCCCGTGCCCGTCTACCTCAACAACCTCAAGCACCCCAAGCGCGACGAGGTCCTGGTGAGCGTTGCCGGCCCCGCATCGAACATCGCGCTCGCGTGTCTTGCCGCGGTCCTCATGCGCCTGGCATATGGCAGCCTCTACACCAGCATGTCCTTTGCCCTGGCGTCACAGATCATGAACTTCGGCGCCACCTTTATCGTGGTCAACCTGTCACTCGCGTTCTTCAACCTCATCCCGATCCCGCCGCTCGATGGCTCGTCGATCATCGTGCCCTTCCTCAAGGGCAAGGCGCTCAACAACTACTACCATCTGCAGCAATACGCTATGCCCATCCTCATCCTGGTGCTGTACCTGCTGCCTACGTGGACCGGCATCGACGTAATCGGCCGCTATTTCGACGTTACCGTGTATCCGCTCGCTGAGCCGCTGCTCAACTTCGCAATCGCCGGCATCTAAGGTAAACTTACAGGTCGACCGTGCAAAACGGTCGCAACATGCACCCAAACCGCGCCGCGAAGGCGCCGTCAAAGGAGGTCGAAGATGTCGTATCGCGTGTCGACGCAGGTCTACAGCGGACCGTTCGACCTGCTGCTGCAGCTGGTAACCCGCCAAAAAGTAGATATCGGCGCCATCTCCATCAGCGAGGTGGCCGAGCAGTACCTTGCCGAGGCCGAGCGCATCGAGGCGCTGGACCTTGACGTGGCGAGCGACTTTTTGCTGGTCGCGGCAACCCTTTTGGACATCAAGGCTGCCTCTCTGGTGCCGCAGGAGGCCCCGCGCAAAGCCGATGACGACGATGACGAGTTCGACGAAGACCTCGAGGAGCTCAGCACGCTCGACGGCGACGCCTTGCGCGAGGTCCTGATCCAACGCCTGATTGCCTACAAACAGTTTAAAGGCGCGGCTGCGGCCCTCGGTGCCCGCATGCAGGCCGAAAGCCGCATGCACCCGCGTGTGGCCGGCCCCGACCCCGAGTTCTTGGGCCTCATGCCCGACTACCTGGCCGGCATCACCCTGCGCGGCCTCGCCGTCATCTGCGCCGACCTGGACGGCAAGCGCCAGACCTTCCTGCTGGAGGCCGAGCACGTGGCACCGCATCGCGTGCCGCTCGACCTGACGGTGGCCTCGGTCGACCGCTTTACCATGGCGCACCAAACCTGCACCTTCCGCGAGCTACTGGACGGCGATGCCACTACCGAGCAGCTCGTCGTCACCTTCCTAGCTATGCTTGAGCTCGCCAAGCGCGGCTCGCTCACGCTGAGCCAGGACGAGATCTTTGGAACCATCCGCATCAACCGCGTCGAGGGCGCCGAGGCCTATGTGCCCGGCGAGGGCCCCGAGCTCACCGAATAGGAGCCGCAACCATGTCAACCCTTTCCACGCTGGAGGCAAACAGCCTCAAAGGCGCCCTCGAGGCGCTGCTGCTGGTGTCGAGCGACCCGGTGAGTGCGCCCGCGCTGGCCGGTGCGCTCGATATCGCCCCCGGCGAATGCGCGTCGCTGCTCGCCGAGCTCAAGGTTGAGTACGAGGAGGCCAACCGCGGCTTTCAGCTGCGCGAGGTCGCCGGCGGCTGGCGCCTGTTCACGCACCCCGCCTACCACGACGTGGTCGAGGCCTATGTGTTGAGCTGGGACACGCAAAAGCTGTCCCAGGCGGCGCTCGAAACCCTGGCCGTCATCGCATACCACCAGCCCGTAACGCGCGAGGTGGTCAAGGGCATCCGCGGCGTCAACTCCGACGGCGTCATCGCGTCGCTCGTGGACAAGGGTCTGGTGCGCGAGCTCGGCCGTGACCCCCAGCGCGGTCAGGCCATCATTTACGGCACGACCAACGCCTTCTTGGAAAAGTTCGGTCTGCGCTCCACCCGCGACCTGCCCGATCTGGAGCAGTTTGCCCCCGACGAGCAGTCGCGCCAGTTTATCCGTGAGCGCCTGAGCGGCCGCAGCATTCAGTCCACGCTCGAGGAGCAGGCCGAGGACCTGGACGAAGAGCGCGAACTGCTCGATACCGATGTTAAAGATGTTGAGGCGGTCGAGGACTTGGAGACCCTGGTCGTCGACGAGACCTCGGAGGAATTGCATGACGAGGACTAACGAAGTAGGGGAGACGCGCGCCATGGGCAACGCAGTACCCGCAACCGACGCCCAGCCCGTCTATCCGCACACCATGCGCCTGCAGCGTTTTTTGGCACGCGCGGGCGTGGCGAGCCGCCGCGGCTCAGAGGACCTGATGACCGCTGGCCGCGTGACCGTCAACGGCCAGGTCGCGACCGAGCTGGGCACCAAAGTCGATGTCGACCGCGATCATATTGAGGTCGACGGCATGCCCGTCAAGCTCAACCAGGGCGCCGTGTACCTGATGCTCTACAAGCCGACCGGCTACCTCACCACCATGAGCGACCCGCAGGAGCGCCCTTGCGTGGCTGATCTGGTCCCGCGCGACCGCTTTCCGGGACTTTTCCCGGTGGGTCGCCTGGACCGCGACACCACGGGCCTTTTACTCTTTACCACCGACGGCGACCTGTCGCAGGACCTGCTGCACCCCAGCAAGCATGTCTATAAGACCTACCAGGCACTCGTGGACGGGCAACTGACCGACCGCGATCTAGAACCGCTCCGCCGTGGCATCGAGCTCGACGACGGCCTGTGCCAGCCGGCAATCTGCCGTGTCATTAACGCGCGCGAGGCCGAGGCAGTGGCGCCGCAAGGCGTCAAGCCCGGCACCACTGCCGTCGAGGTCATCATCCGCGAGGGCCGCAAGAATCAAGTCAAACGCATGCTGAGCAAGATCCACCACCCGGTGATCCGTCTGCACCGCTGCAACTTTGCCGGCCTGGAGCTCGAGGGCGTGGCCAAGGGCTCGTGGCGCGAGCTCACCGACCGCGAGGTGCAGATCATCAAAGGCGGCGGCATCCCGCCCAAGCAGGCGAGCTCCAAGCGCAACGGCGGCAAGCCCCAAGACACGCCCGCCAGCCGCACGCGTCACCACGGCAGCCACGGCTCCGCGCCCAGGCGCAACACCTACCGCGAGCGCTACACGAGCTAGGCAACCCGCCGAGCCGCAGCGTCCGCGTCCCATACCAGCACGTCAACCACCGAAAGGAAGCATTGCATGATCGTCGCCATCGACGGCCCCGCCGGTTCCGGCAAGTCCACCATCGCCAAGGAGATTGCCCGCCAGCTGGGCTTTAACAAGCTCGACACGGGTGCCATGTATCGCGCCGTCACCTTCGCCGCACTCGACCGCGGCATCGATCTGGACGACGAGGCTGCCATTGATGCCCTCGCCGAGCAGATCGAGATTCGCTTTACTAACGGCACCGGCGAGGACACGCGTCTGACCATCGACGGCCAGGACGCCTCGGCTGCCATCCGCACCCCGCAGGTGGACGCCAACGTGTCCAAGGTCTCGGCCTACCCGGGCGTGCGCGCGGCCATGCTCATCCATCAGCGCCGCGCCGCCGAGGACCGCGATATCGTGGCCGAGGGTCGTGACATCGGCACCGTCGTGTTCCCCAACGCGCAGGTCAAAGTCTTCCTGACCGCCGACCCGCGCGAGCGCGCCCGTCGCCGCGTGCTGCAGCGCCACCAAAACGACGCCCAGCCGCTCAGCGACGCACAGCTCGAGACCGAGGTCGACGAGACCCTCGACGCCCTCAAGCAGCGCGATAAGCTCGATAGCAGCCGCGAGGTCGCGCCGCTCGTGCCCGCCGAGGACGCGGTGCACGTCGACTCCACCGCCCACACCATCGATGAGGTCGTCCGCATTATCGAGGACCTCATCAACCAAAGGAGGTAACCCATGCGCCTGTTTAAGCAGACGCCCGAGGATTACTACAACGCCCCCTATGCCGAGTTCCCCGCGCTCATCCGCGGCACCGTCTTCGTGGTCATGGCAATCCTTTGGGCTTTCTCCAAGCTCATGTGGCGCTGGAAGGTCGAGGACGCCGATCTGTTATTTGAGCGCCAGGAAGGCCGCGGCAGCGTGGTCATCTGCAACCACACCTCAATGGCCGAGCTCCTGGCCGTAGAGACGGCGCTGTTCTTTGGCGGCCGCCGCATTCGCCCCATCTTTAAGTCTGAGTTTGCCAAGTCCAAGATCGTGCGCTGGGCCTTTAGCCGCGTGGGTGGCATTCCCGTCGAGCGCGGCACCGCCGACATGAAGTGCCTGCGCGCCGCCCAGCATGCGCTGCAGCGCGGCGAGGACGTCTTGATCTTCCCCGAGGGCACGCGCATCCGCTCGCGCGAGATCAAGCCCGAGGTCCACGGCGGCTTCGCGCTCATCGCCCAGATGGGCAAGGCGCCCGTCAACCCGCTCGCCATTTGTGGCTGGTCCGACATTACGCCTAAGGGCAAAAAGCTCATGCGCCCCAAAAAGTGCTGGATCCGTGCCGGCAAGGCCATCTCGCTTTCCGACGCTCCGGCCGAGCTAAAGCGCAAGGAGCGCCTGGCATGGTTTGAGTCCGAAGCCATGAGTCGCGTCTACGCCATGCGCGATGAACTGTGCGCCGAGCACCCGGGTAGGTTCTAGCCATGGGCGAGGATGTCATGAATACTGCCAAGGCTGTGTCCGGCAAGGCAGACGCCCCAACCATCGAAATCGCTGCCCACGCCGGCACCTGCTACGGCGTGCAGCGCGCGCTCGATATGGCCCTGGCGGCCGCCCCGCAGGCGGGGGAGACCGCTCAGGTCCACACCCTGGGTCCGCTCATCCATAACCCCATCGTGGTGCGCGAGCTTGCCGAGGCAGGCGTCGGTCTGGCCGACACCCTGGACGATGCCGCATCGGGCACCGTGATCATTCGCGCGCACGGTGTGGTGCCGCAGGCGATTGAGGCAGCTCGCGAGCGCGGCCTCGACGTGGTCGATGCTACCTGCCCCTACGTCAAGAAGGTCCACGTGGCCGCCGAGCGCCTGGTGCGCGAGGGCTATCGCGTGCTCGTCGTGGGCGAGCCGGGCCATCCCGAGGTTGAGGGCATCCTGGGCCATGCCGGCGATGACGCGCAGGTCGTGAGTTGCGCCGCCGATGCGGACGCGCTGCCGCTCAAAGGCAAGGTAGGCCTGGTTGTGCAGACCACCCAAACCGCGCAGAACCTGGCCGAGGTTGTAGCCTCCATCACCCCGCGCGTGCAGGAGCTGCGTGTGATCAACACCATCTGCGCCGCCACGAGCGAGCGACAGCAGGCAGCAGCCGCACTTGCCAACCGCTGCGACTGCATGGTCGTGGTGGGCGGTAAAAACTCGGGCAACACCCGCCGCCTGGCGCAGATTTGCGCCGATGTTTGCGAGCGCACACATCATATCGAGGAAGCTTCCGAGCTACAGGCCGCGTGGTTTACCGACGCTCACCACATCGGCATCACAGCCGGAGCCTCCACCCCGCAAGAACACATCGAGCGCGCCGTCGAGCGCATCAAGGAGCTTTGCCGCTAATCATGGACCAGACCGTACCCGCATACGCCGCCGAGGTGGCCGATTACGGGCGCAGCCGCGACCCCGAGCCGGGTGATGGCGCGCTTGTAAAGAGTGTGCGTCCCGAATCGCCCGCATGGGATGTGGGTATCGAGCCGGGCATGCGCGTGCTCACGGTCAACGGCGAACAGCTGACCGATATGATCGTGTGGCTCTGGGAGGCCGACGACGACACCGTCGAGCTGGAGGTTTTCGATCCGCGCGACGGCACCGTCACCCCCGTTGAGCTTGATCGCTTTCCCGGCGAGGACTGGGGTCTGGAGTTCGATGGCCCCATCTTCGATGGCATGCGTACCTGCGTGAACGCCTGCGTGTTCTGCTTTATGACCATGCTGCCCAAGGGCGGACGCTCCACGCTCTACATCCGCGATGATGACTACCGCCTAAGCTTTTTGCAGGGCAACTTCGTCACGCTGACCAACCTCACCGACGAAGATGTGCAAAACGTCATCCAACGCAACATGAGCCCCATGAACGTGTCGGTCCACGCCGTGAGCCCCGACGTCCGCCGCCGCATGATGGGCCGCAACGCCCAGCGCGGCATGGACGTGCTCGAGGCCATCATGGCAGCCGGCATCGAGATCCACGCCCAGATTGTGCTGTGTCCCGGCATGAACGACGGCGAGGAGCTGGAAAAGACCCTGCGCTTTTGCGAGGAGCACGAGCAAATCACCAGTCTGGGCATTGTGCCGCTCGGTTTTACCAAGCATCAGAACCGTTTTAGCTGGTCCTACAGCGACAAGCCCGAGCTAGCGCGCGAGACCATTGCCATGATCCGACCGTTCCAGGACCGTGCCTTCGAGCGCTTTGGCCGCCACACCTTCCAGATGAGCGACGAGTTCTACTTGGATGCCGGCATCGAGCCACCCGAGGCGGACTTTTACGACGGCTACCCGCAGTACTACGACGGCATCGGTATGATCCGCTCCTATCTGGACGAGACCGACAACGTGCTCGCCGCCGATGCCGAGCGCCTGCGCCGAGTTCGCGAGGCAATCGCCGAGCGCAACCAGCGCCTTCTGTGCCTCTCCGGCGCCAGCGCTCGCGACACCGTGGCGCGCTTTGTGGAGTCGCCGCATGGTCTCGCCGGCACCGTCACAGCCATCAAGAACCGCTACTTTGGCGGCAACGTGGACGTGACCGGCCTCATCGTCGCGTGTGACATTCTGGAGCAGCTGCCGCAGGATCTCTCTGGGGTTATGCTCTTTGTGCCTAAGCTCATGTTCAACGCTGACGGCATGACGCTTGACGAGTATCATCGTGACGATTTACTCGCAAGCCTTACCAGTCGCGGCGCCGAGGTTCATGTGGTGTCGACCATGCCGCATGAGCTGCTCGATACCCTGGAGCACATCCTTGGCATTGTGCCTGCCGACTCTAACACTTCCACTGACCCTACCCATTAAAGGAGAGCAGATGAAACCTATCGTCGCCGTCGTCGGACGCCCCAACGTGGGCAAGTCCACGCTCGTTAACCGCCTGGCCCAGACCTCGGACGCCATCGTCCACGAGTCACGCGGTGTCACGCGCGACCGCTCGTATCACACGGCCGATTGGAACGGCCGCGAGTTCACCATCGTCGACACGGGCGGCATCGAGCCGCTCAAGAGCGATGACGTCTTTGCCACGTCCATCCGCGACCAGGCGCTCGCCGCCGCCGAGGAAGCCGCCGTCATCCTGTTTGTGGTCGACGGCCGCACCGGCGTCACCGAGGAGGACGAGTCGGTCGCCCGCATGCTCAAGCGCTGCGACAAGCCGGTCTTTCTGCTGGTAAACAAGCTCGACAACCCCGATCGCGAGAACGACAGCATCTGGGAGTTCTATTCGCTCGGCATCGGTGAGCCCACGCCGCTCTCGGCCCTGCACGGTCATGGCACGGGCGACCTGCTCGACGACATCGTGGCCCTGCTTCCCGAGGAAGAGGACGAGGTCGCCGATGAGTTCCCCGACGCGCTGAACGTCGCCATCATCGGCCGCCCCAACGCCGGTAAGTCCTCGCTGTTCAACCGCATCCTGGGCGCCGACCGCTCCATCGTGTCCAACATTGCCGGAACCACGCGCGACGCCATCGACACGGTCGTCGAGCGCAACGGCAAGCACTACCGCATGGTCGACACTGCGGGCATCCGTAAGAAGAGCACCGTGTACGAGAACATCGAGTACTACTCGATGGTCCGCGGCCTGCGCGCCATCGACCGCGCCGACGTGGCGCTGCTCGTCGTTGACGCCTCCGTGGGCGTTACCGAGCAGGACCAGAAGGTCATGGGCCTTGCCATCGAGCGCGGTTGCGCCATCGTGGTGCTGCTCAACAAGTGGGACCTGCTCGACGACGACCGTAAGCGCGAGGCCTGCATGGAGACCATCGACCGCCGTCTGGGCGTCATGGCTCCCTGGGCCCAGTACCTGCGCATCTCTGCCCTCACTGGCCGCAGCGTCGAGAAGATCTGGGCAATGGTAGACGCTGCCGAGAAGACGCGCTCGCAGAAGATCAGCACCTCACGCCTCAACACGTTCCTCACCGACCTGCGCGAGTTCGGTCATACCGTGGTGGACGGCAAGCGCCGCCTGCGTATGCACTACGTGACCCAGACGGGCGTCAACCCGCCGACGTTCACGTTCTTCGTCAACCACAGCGACCTGGTCAACGACACCTACCAGCGCTACGTAGAGAACCGCATGCGCTCGACCTTCGACTTTGCCGGCACGCCCATTCGACTCTTCTTTAGGAAGAAGGAGCAAAAGGATGCATAATCCGATTCTTCTGACCGCCATCTGCGCCGTGGTCTCGTTCTTTATCGGGGCGATTCCGTTTGGTCTGATCCTGGGCCGCGTGTTCAACCACACGGACATTCGTAAGGCGGGCTCCGGCAACATCGGCACCACCAACGCCCTGCGCGTGGCCGGCCCCAAAGTGGCCGCGCTCACGCTGCTGCTAGACTGCCTTAAGGGCGCCATCTGCGTCCTTATCGCGCGTCCGCTCATTGCCGACTTGGGCTATGGCTTCCCCGTGAGCATTATGGCCCCCGGTGCCGCCGGCGACTGGATGCTCGGCGTCATCTGCCTGGCAGCCGTGTGGGGCCATATCTTCTCGCCCTACCTCAACTTCCATGGCGGCAAGGGCATCGCAGTTGGTCTGGGCGTCATCCTCGCCTGGTACTGGCCCATCGGACTTTCGCTGCTGGGCATGTTTATCGTGGCCGTCGCCATCACCAAGTTTGTGTCGGTGGGCTCGCTTGCCGCGGCCATCGGTCTTCCCATCGCTGCCTGCGCGGTCTTTCCGTACAGCAGCCTCGGACTTAAGTTTTGCATGGCGCTGATCGGCATTACTGTGGTGTGGGCCCATCGTACGAACATCAAAAAGCTCATGACAGGTAAGGAGTCCAAGCTCTCGTTTACCAAGCGCGTCACCGAGCCCGACGATAAGTAGGAGAGAGTCATGAATGTTGCGCTGATTGGCTCTGGCTCGTGGGGAACCGCCGTCGCCGGCCTTGCCGCCGCGCGAGCCGTGCGCGTGACCATGTGGGCCCATAGCGAGCAGACGGCCGCCGGCATTAACGGTGAGCACCGCAACCCCCGCTACCTTGTGGGCTACGAGCTGCCGAACAACGTGGTAGCAACGACCGAACTCGCCCAGGCGCTCGACGGTGCCGATGCGATCATCTTTGCCGTGCCCTCCACGCACTTGCGCGACGTGTGCCATCGGGCAGCGCCCTTTATCGCCGCCGATACCCCGGTGCTCTGCCTCACCAAGGGTATTGAGCCCGAGTCTGGCCTGCTCATGAGCGAGGTCATCGCCAATGAGATCGGCAACGAGGCACGTGTCGCGGCGCTTTCGGGCCCCAACCATGCCGAGGAGATCTGCCGCGGCGGACTTTCTGCCGCCGTCATCGCCAGCAAAGACGCGCAGGTAGGGGAGACCTTTAAGAACCTGCTCCTATCCACGGCCTTCCGCATCTACCTGTCGCAGGACATGACCGGTGTCGAGGTCTGCGGCGCCATGAAAAACGTTATCGCCATCGTGTGCGGCATCTCCGCCGGCACCGGTGCCGGCGACAACACGCTCGCCCTCATCATGACGCGCGGCCTGGCCGAGATTAGCCGTCTGGTGCATGCCCGCGGCGGTCAAGCTATGACCTGCATGGGACTTGCCGGCATGGGTGACCTCATTGCCACCTGCACCTCGGAGCATTCGCGCAACCGCACCTTTGGCTACGAGTTTGCCCACGGCGTGTCGCTCGACGAGTATCAGACGCGCACGCATATGGTGGTCGAGGGCGCCGTCGCGGCCCGCAGCGTGAGCGAGCTTGCCCGTTCACTGGGCGTAGACATTCCGCTCACCTTTGCCGTGGAGCAAACGCTCTACAACGGTGTTACTTTGGATAGGGCGCTCGAGATTCTTACCGACCGCGTACCCTCCCAAGAGTTCTACGGACTCACCGACTAGCGCAGAAAGGCTTCTACCATGGGTTCCATTAAAATCGCTCCGTCCATCCTTTCGGCCGATATGGCCAACCTCAAGGGCGACCTCGACAAGATCGCCGGCGCCGACTACGTGCACTTCGACGTCATGGACGGCCACTTTACCGGCAACCTCACCTTTGGCGCTGACATCCTTAAGGCCGTCAAGCGCTCCACCGATGTACCGGTCGACGCGCACCTGATGGTATCGAACCCCGACGAGACGGTCGATTGGTACGCCGACGCCGGCGCCGACATGATCACCGTGCACTACGAGGCTTCCACGCACCTGCACCGCACGCTCACGCATCTACAGCAGCGCGGCGTCAAGGCCGGCGTTGCTCTCAACCCCGCCACCCCCGTGTGCGTGCTCGAGAGCATCATCGACGTCGTCGATATGGTACTGCTCATGAGCGTGAACCCAGGCTTTGGCGGCCAGAGCTTTATCCCGGGCACCATCGCTAAGCTCCACGAGCTCAAGGCCATGTGCGAGCGTCACGGCGTTTCGCCCCTCATCGAGGTCGACGGTGGCATTTCTTCCAAGAACATTGCCGAGGTCGTCAAGGCCGGCGCAAATGCCCTGGTGGCCGGTTCTGCCGTATTTAAGTCCGAAGATCCCACTGCCGAGGTTGCGCTGCTGCAGAAGCTGGGCAACGAGGCTGCACAGGAGGCATAAACCCTTATGACCGCAGGTCAAAACCGCATACCCGTGAATCTTGACTACGCCGCCTCGACGCCCATGCGCGCCGAGGCGCGCCTTGCGCAGCGTGAGTACGACGATAGCGAGCTAGCAGGCGTCAACCCCAACTCGCTGCACTCGCTCGGCCGCAAGGCTGCCGCGCGTCTGGAGGTTGCACGTCGCGAGATCGCCCGCAGCTTTGGCGCGCGCGTTCGCCCGTCTGAGATTGTTCTGACCAACGGCGGCACCGAAGCCAACCAGCTGGCGCTACTCGGTCTTGCCGAGGGTGCACGTCAGCGCGACCGTAAGCGTAACCGCGTGATCGTATCTGCCATCGAGCACGATTCGATCCTGGACAACCTGCCGCTGCTGCGTGCCGCCGGCTTTACCGTCGACCTGGTTCAGCCCTGCCGTGCGGGCTACATTGAGCCTCACGCGCTGAACGACTTACTGGGCGACGACGTCGCGCTCGTGAGCATCATGGTCGCCAATAACGAGACCGGTGTGGTGCAGCCCATCCGCGAGCTTACCGCGGCCGCACATGCTGCCGGCGCCCTGTTCCACACCGATGCCATCCAGGGCTATCTGCACATTCCGCTCGATGCCACCGAGTTGGGCGTCGATGCCATGACCGTTGCCGCGCATAAGATCGGCGGCCCCGTGGCATCCGGTGCGCTCTACCTTAAGAACCGCACGCCGCTGCGTCCGCGCATCTTTGGCGGTGGACAAGAAGCCGGCCGTCGCGCCGGTACGCAGGACCTGCGCACGCAGCTGGCCTTTGCCGCTGCCGCTTCCGTGTTGCTGCCGAATGTTGCCCAGGAGCGTACAACACTGCAGGCCTTATCCGACAAGCTCTACGCCACGCTAACGGCCCACCCGCGTATTCACGCCACCATGGGCGACTACGCACAGGCCGATCGTCTGCCGGGCATGGTTTCCATCTACGTCGACGGCATGGACTCCGAGGAGCTCATCGTCAAGCTCGACGCCGCCGGCTTTGAGGTATCGGCAGGCTCTGCCTGCTCGAGCGGCAGCATGGACCCGAGCCATGTTCTCAGCGCCATGGGTGTTGGCCGCGAGCAGGCCCTGGGTGCACTGCGCATCTCCTTCGATGACCGCGTGAATCCGGGCGATCTGGACGAGTTTGCCCAGACGCTGCTCTCGATCGTGGGTGCCGCATGATCGTCGCCGAGCTCGAGCGTGCCCTGCTGGCACGCTATCCCAAGACGGATGCCGAGCCCTGGGACCACGTAGGCTTATCCGTGGGCGACCCTGCCGTGGAGATTACCGGCGTTGCCTGCGCGCTCGATGCGACCGAAGCTAATGTTCTCCGCGCCCAAGAAGCCGGTGCAAACGTGCTGCTGACGCATCATCCTGTCTATATCAAGGCGCCCGAGGCCTTTTGTCCGGCGGATGCCACACGCCCCCAATGCAGCGCGGCACTCTACGAGGCAGCGCGTTGCGGCGTGAGCATTATCTCGCTCCACACCAACCTGGACCGTTCGCACGAAGCCCGTGTCTGCCTGAGCAAGCTGCTGGGTGCCGCACCCGTGAGCTCACTGGAGCACGTGGACGACCCCGAGGTCACCGGCCTGGGCACGCTTGCAACGCTCAACGACCCGTGCACGCTGCGTGATCTTGCCACCCGTGCTGCCACAGCCTTCGGCAGCGACCCGCGTGTGTGGGGCGAAGCCGAGCACGCATGCCGAACCGTCGCTATTTTGGGCGGTTCCCTGGGCGACTTTGGAGAGCCCGCCATCGCCGCGGGTGCGGACGTTGTCGTGACGGGCGAAGCGGGCTACCACGTGGCGCAAGATCTTGCCTTGCGCGGGCTGCCGGTGATCTTGCTCGGCCACGACCGCTCCGAGGAGCCGTTCGTTGATATATTGATGAACTCTGCAGTTGACGCCGGGGTCGACCCCCGTCATGTGATTAAAATACTGAACCCTTGCCAATGGTGGACTGTGACAAAAGGAGAGAACTTATGAGCGCCGGCGCTACGCTACTCAAGCTGCAACAGATCGATTTGGAGCTCGCCCGCAACAAGAGCGAACTTGCCAATATGCCGGAGCTCAAGGAGCTCGCTTCCAAGCGTAAGACCTACGTTAAGCTCAAAGCCGAGATGACCAAGCTCTACGCCCAGCGCAAGGACCTGGACATTGAGCTCGACGATCTCAACACCACCGAGATTCAGACCAACAACGCCATTGAGGCTGCCAAGAAGCGCCACGTCGACGGTTCCGACTACCGTGAGGTTCAGGACCTGGAGAATGAACTCGCAACCCTGGCCAAGCGTCTGGACAAGATTGAGCACACCCGCAAGGACGTCGTTGTCGCCCATAAGGAGGCGCTCGACCGCGAGGCCCGCGCACAGGCAATTATCGCCAAGTTCGAGGAGGGCGTGAAGGCCGATACCAAGGCCGCCCGCGCCAAGGCTGCCGACCTGCAGGCTCAGATTGACGCCGCCACTAAGGAACGCACCGCGCTTGCCGCCACGCTGCCGGCCGACGTGCTCACCGACTACGAGCGTCTGCTCAAGCAGTTCCGCGGCCTGGCCGTCGAGACCATCCAGGGCAACATCCCCACAGTCTGCCACACCGCGCTGCAGGCATCGTCCATGAGCGACCTCAACCACGACGGTAGGTCAATTACGCACTGCCCGTACTGCCACCGCCTCCTGGTACTCCCGAGCAAGGAAGCTTAAACGATGACGGCATCCAACAATTCAATGCAACTTGAGGGAAAAACGATCCTGCTGGGCATTACCGGCGGGATCGCCGCCTATAAGTCGTGCAATATCGTGCGCCTGCTGCAAAAGCGCGGCGCGCGCGTCAAGGTCGTTATGAGCGAGCATGCCACGGAGTTCGTGGGGCCGCTTACCTTCCGCGCGCTCACCAACGAGCCCGTTGCCGTGGGCCTATTCGACGATCCCTCCGACCCCATCCACCACATTTCGCTGGCGCAGGAGCCCGATCTGGTGGTCGTGGCGCCCGCGACGGCCAATATCATCGCCAAGATGGCAAACGGTATCGCCGATGACCTCATCTCCACCACGCTGCTTGCGACGCCGCGACCCATCGTGATCGCACCCGCTATGAACAACGGCATGTGGAAGGCGCCGGCGACGCAGGCCAACATGGCCACGCTGCGCGAGCGTGGTGTCCATGTGGTGGGACCCGGCAGCGGCTACCTTGCCTGCGGCGACGTGGACACGGGACGCATGAACGAGCCCGAGGACATCGTCGAGGCCATCTGCGAGGTGCTGAACCCCGTCCCGCAATACCTTGCGGGCAAGCGAATCGTGATCACCGCCGGCCCCACGCACGAGCCGATCGACCCCGTACGCTTCATCGGAAACCGGTCGTCGGGCAAGATGGGCATCGCCCTGGCGGGGGAGGCCGCTCGCCGCGGTGCTGCGGTCACGCTTGTGCTGGGGCCGACATCGCTCGATGTTCCCCACGGCGTGGAGTGCGTGCGCGTGCAGACCGCCGAAGAGATGCTGCAGGCAGCGCTGAGCGCCTTTCAGACGGCTGATGCGGCCATTTGTGCGGCCGCTGTCGCCGACTACACCCCCGCGACCCCTGCCGACCATAAGCTCAAAAAGGCCAACGAGCGCCTGGATCGCATCGAACTGGTCGAGACGGTCGATATTTTGGCCGAGCTCTCGCGCCAAAAGGGAGAGCGGTGCGTGATCGGCTTTGCGGCCGAGACCGATAACGTCGTGGAGTACGCGCAGCGCAAGCTTGCGCGCAAGGGTTGCGATGCCATTATCGCCAACGATGTCTCGCGCGCCGATTCGGGCTTTGGAACCGATACCAACAAGGCCTGGATCGTGAGCAAAGCGGGCACGCAAGAACTTCCCGTGCTAACAAAACCCCAGCTCGCAGATACAATTTTGGACTTGCTTCAAAATTTATAAAAAAGTTCTTGCACAAGGCTAAAGTTTCGGGTTAATATACTCCCTGTTGCGAGCGAGAGCAGAGCAACAAACAAAAGCTTCGGGACGTGGCGCAGCTTGGTAGCGCACTTGACTGGGGGTCAAGGGGTCGCTGGTTCGAATCCAGTCGTCCCGACCAGAAGTTTGCAGGTCAGGCACCTAGTGCCTGACCTTTTTTGTTTTAAGCAATTGCTTAATTTTGATTAAGCAACAGGGTGCCAAAAATCTACCTGCGCGATAATCGCTTTTTGCGGTTACTTGCGCGTTTTGCACGCGCTTGAGCCGATTTATTAACGCGACATGAATCTACATACGCGTAGCTGGTATACAGACGAGTACAGGCTGTATTTATCGCGGCGATTTACGCAGATATGGCGACTGTAACGAACTAGTGTGTCGCTGTATTTATTCCAGCAGTTCACTTGATCTGTGGACAAGTGAGCGGTTACAACAAAACGCCAACCAGGATGGACTCCATACGAGGATGCCGCAAAGGTAATGGCGGGGAAGTGCGGCAGGCGCTCTGAGAGCCGCTGTATGCCCCCATTTCTCCTCAACCCGATTACCTGTACAATGAACCTCGAATTGTTTGAGTAATCGCCAAAAGAAAAGCCCTCGCAGGATTGCGAGGGCTTTGCGATGAAAGAGATCAGAAGCAGAAAGCGGGGAGGACATAAAACGAGTCCGTCGCGCTGTAGCTGTAGCAAATACCGCCGCTTTGAACATAGCGAAAGGATGTGGAGCTGCGCGGTCTCACGGAACGAGTCCAGTGGCTATAGCCTGATGCACCGGAATAGTTCGACCTCGTCACGCCCTTGGATTTGTAGCACTCGTACTGGATGCCGTCAGATTGCATATCCCCGTATACTTCGGTTGCCGAGAGCAGAAAAACCTTGTCGGTCGTCGCCGAGGGGGCACCGCCCCCGTTACCGCCAACGTTATCGGTTGTCTTTGTGACGGGTTTCACCTTTGACTGGAGCTCGCTGGGCAGGAGCAACCAGAGGTCACCGCTGTTGAGGCGGGTACGGAGCTCGGACTTATCCCAACCACCGGCATTGGTGTCCGTAGCGTTCATTCTCTGGCTACCCAAGGCAGAGTCGGTCGCCTCGAACGTCAAGCCTGCCATGCCGCTACCATCGGCCAAGTCGTCGTGGTTGATGCCGATGATACGGTACTCGAGCGTCTTGCCATTGGTCAGCTTCATCGAGAACTTGGTGCCGGCATCCATGGCGGCCTTGGCCTTGGCGTAGGCGATAGACGATGTACCGTTCTTGGCAATGTCTTTGGCAACCGCCTCCTGCTCGTCGAGGGTCCAGTCCTTCGCGTCCTTGGCGATGGCCACCTGGACGGCCGCGGAATCGGCGCCTGCGGAGCCGCCACCGGACGCGCCTCCCTCGACGCCGCCGACCGTCCCATTGTTCACCGTGTTGCCGACCAGGTTGGACTGGTTTCGGATGGCTCCGGCCACGCCGGGTCCCGCGAACACGATGACCAGGCCGATGACGGCAATGATCAGGACGTACTCGATAATTGATTGCCCTCGGAAGCGGGTCGTTTCAGAAGCGACCCCCCCCCGAAGGTTAATTGCCGCTGCATGCATATACGGCTCCCTTCATTCGGAGTTTGCAATACGAGCCGAGCGTAGGGCTATTCCAGGTATTTGCAACGGTCTTGCCGCTGCGGCAACGATGACGGCAGGGGAGAAAGTCATGCGCTATTAGCGCGGCTATAACGTCCGCTTCGAATGCCGACCGTATTCATATCGAGGCAGCCATTTCATACCTTCAGAAAGACAACTGAAAGCCGCAAAAAAGCGGGACCCGGCTATAAGCCGAACCCCGCCCAAGAGAAGCCTTTAGAGCCGAGACAGACAACGCGTGTGGACAATCACTCAGCCTCCACCGCCATGCGCACGACCTCTTCCATCGGGTAGCGAGTGCCGCCGTCCCCGTCCAAAGCCTCGTTGTAGGCCTCGATGTCCGCCATGTCCTCAGCCTTCTCGAACGCGGCCCTTCTCACGAACTCGGAAAAGGTCATGCCCGTGGCGTCCGCATGGCCCTGAATCAAGGCCATTTCGCCCTCATCGAACTTGACCGCGATCTCGCGCATCGCCATGGTCGCTCCCGTAAACGCCGTCATCGAAGTGAATCCATTATCCACCCACCGTATACGCCCCGAACTCGAAACACCAAGCAGGATGGACTCTATACGAGGACGCAGCAGAGGTAATGGCGGGGGAGTGCGGCAGGCGCTCTGAGAGCCGCTGTATGACCCCATTTCTCTTCAATCCGACTACCCGTGCCATGAACCTGAAGCCGTTCGTTCGGTCGCCAAAAGAAAGCACGCGCGGGGTAACGCGGGCTTTGCGCTAGACAAGCTAGAATCACCAGGCGGGGGAGACGCAAAACCAGCCCGGCGCGGAGTTGCTGTCCGACGGATTGCCGCTGCTGTCGACATGGAGGAAGCCCTTCGAGGCGTTCGGAAACACCGAACGCTCCCACCAACCGCTGCCAATGGCAATGGCAGAGTTGGGATTATAGTTCTCCGTCACCTTGCCTTTGAAGGCCTCGTACTGGGTGCCCTCGGAGGAAGTCCAGGGATAGGATGCCCAATAGGAGGTGGGGGGCGATCTCAGAGTAGCTGAGCAGGAACAGCTTGTCCAAGGTAGCCGTCACGGCGGCGTTCTTGTTCTCATCACCGCCCCCGACATTGTTCGATAGCTTTTTGACGGCCTTCACCTTGGACTGGAAATCGGAGGGCATCAGATTCCAGATCTTGCCGGAGTTCATTTTCTGACGGAGTTCAGACTTCTCCCAACCGCCGGCGTTGGTGTCAATCGCGTTCATGGGGGACCAAATGCCCGTCGTGGTGGTGAGGAACGTGAGGCCCGCCTTGCCGGATCCGCCTGCAGGGTCATCATGATTGATGCCGATAATGCGGTAAGTCAGCGTCTTGCCATCGGTGAGCTTCATCGAGAACTCGGTGCCGGCATCCATCGCGGCCTTCGCCTTGGCGTAGGCGGGCGACGCCTCGCCCTTGGCGGCGATGTCCTCGGCAACTGCCTTCTGCTCACCGAGGGTCCAGTCCTTCGCGTGTCCTTCGCGTCCTTGGCGAGCGCCGCCTGGACGGTCGCGGAACCCGCGCCGTTACCGCTGCCGGAACCGCTCGGTTCCCAAGTCCCACCTGCTGTCCCGTTTACCAATACTCCCGCCACCGTGTTGAACTGGTTCCTGATTGCCGACGAGACCCAAGGGCCGGCTATCATCACAACCAGGACGATAATCGCGATGACCAGAACGTACTCGATGGCTCCTTGGCCTCGGAGGCGGGTATTCCTAGGAGATACCCACCCCATTACAGTCTGAAATAGGCTATCGATAAAATTCGATGGCGAGCATTCGGCGCATTGCCTACGATACGGGCAAGCCCCGAGGGGCCGCCGATCGGGCGCCCCCGGTGGCAACACCCCCCTGCCCCGTAGAGGGCCCGGGGGGTGTTGCCACCGGGGGCGCTCGCCGCTCCGGACGACTGATAGGAAACTGCCGGGCGCAAGCGCCACGGCCAGGTAATGTGGGTGTCGCGGGGAGGGGTTCCGATCGGCCTACCGATTGGAGGATACCACCGTGGCACCAACTAGAATGCCGGAAGCCGTCATCGGGCTCGATGTCGGGAAATCGTCCCACTGGGCATGTGTCGCGACCCGAGACGGCGAAGTGCTGCTGAGCGCCCCCGTCGCGAACAGGGAGGGAGACCTGGACTCGCTGTTCGGCCGCTTCCCCGACGCGCTCGTGGTCGTCGACCAGTCGCGCAACATAGGCGCCCTCGCGCTCGCGCGCGCCAGGGTAGCCGGGATGTCGGCGGCGTACCTGCCGGGACTCGCGGCGCACGGGGCCGCCAGGCTCTTCGCCGGCGACGCCAAGACCGACGAGCGAGACGCGATGGTCATCGCGAAGACGGCGCTTGGCATCCCCGACGCGCTCCTGCCGGTCGGAGACCCAGGTCCGACGATCGCGGCGGCGAGGGCGCTGGCCGCCCAGAGGAACTTCCTGACCTGCGAGAACACTAGGAATAAGAACCGGCTGCGCAGCATCCTGCTGGAATCGTGCCCCGCCTTCGAGGCACTGGTCGACCTGTCCGACGGGCCCCAGCTGAGGCTCATGGCATCCCTCGGCGGGGCCTGGTCGGTGGCCGACGCCGGGCCCCGCAGGGCGGCGGCGCTCACGCGCGGG
>CAJMRE010000032.1 GCA_905215755.1 uncultured bacterium | reverse complement strand
TTAAAGCCTCGCGCGGACACGAATTGCTGTGCTGTCTGACATCTTCGCATGGGGCCTTGCGGTGACTAAAATGTGACCATAGAGGCAGTTTTAGCGAATCCCACGGGAGTGACGCGTATGGACAATAACACGCTGCTATTCCAGGACAAAGGTTCGGGTAGGTATAAAGACGTCAAGATCTACCCCAACCGTATTGAGGTGCTCAAGAAGGGCACTTTTGGTGGCAAGCACACCGAGATTGTCTATCTTAAGGACATTACGGGGGTCAACAGGATCAAGGGCCGCGATGTTTTTCTGCGTAACAGGCTGTTGACTGCTTGTGTTTTTAGCCTGAGCAGCCGTGCGAAGGCCCAGGAGTTTGTTAACGCGCTGAACATGGTGATGTAGCCTATGGCGGCGTTTGGGCCAAGGTAAAAATCGGGGGCACAGAACGGTGTCCTGCGCCCCCCATTGAGTCGATGTGTCTAAAAGGCCGGCTTGCCTATTCGCTACCGTCCCCAGCGTTTTCGCGGTCGTTGGCAAGCATTGCCGCGCCGGCGACCGTTGTCGCTACGGCGGCGGCAGCGAGCCCGGCGGCAATGCCGGAGCCGTCGCCCGTGTCGGCGAGTTTTCCGCCCGAGTTCTTGCCCTTGTTGCCCTTACCGTTCTTATCAGCGCTGCCTGCGTTGGAACCCGTGCCACCGTCGGTGTCGGTGCCGCCTGCACTGCTCGAGGCCGCTACGGTAAAGCTCGCGGCTCCGTCATTAGCAAGCTTGTAGTTTTGCGCCGCGTCGCCCAAAAGACCGTTCGCGCGCACCCAGTACGTTCCCGCGGTAAATGCCTCGCCCTCGACCATTGCCGTGCCCGGAGCGCCGTCCGCGTCGTGCACAAACTCGAGCTGAGCCGTGCAGGCATCGTTTTCGAGTTTGCCCTCGAGCAGCGCCGCGACCTTTGTGCGCACATCCTCGCCGGCCTTAAGGCCTTCGAGCCCCTCAAAGTGGGGTGTCAGTGCGCGCGGATCGATATCGATGGGCACGGATCCCTGCAGCCCCGTAACGGTCTCGTTGCCCAAGGCGTCGACATCCACGTATTCGATGGTAAACGCATGGCCCGAAGCCGCCACGTTGAGTACGTTGCTGCTGTCGACAAGGCGGAAATGGCCCTCGCCAACGGTCTTGCCATCCTGGAGCGAGGCATCGCTCAGCGAGTCGCCGTACGTCATGCGCATGCGGGTCGGGAGGCAGCACGAAGCCGACTGCGTGTGCTTCGTATCGTAATTGTAATTGCGCTGGTAGATGCTCCGGGCCAGCGCCGCATCAACAAAGTCGGATGCGATGATGCCAATGTGCTTGAGGTAATCTGACTTTGTATCCTCGATGCCGCTGGGATTGATGTACGGGCTCTTATACAGATGCTCGTTGACTACTCGTGCCGAGGTAAAAGGATTGCCTCCGTGCGACAAGCCCGTGCAGCTGGTGTAGTTGATAGACCAGCAACGCTCCAGGACTTTCTCCTTGGCCCCGTTATCGTCCTCGACATCTACCTCGTTGCGCGTGCGCCCGGTCGTTTCCTTCAGCGCATTATCGACCCAGCTGAGCTTGTCGGTTCCCGTGAGTTTGTACTTGTCCTGGGCGTATACCTTGGTGCAATAGGGCTCTTTGTCGCCTGTTTCCCCCGCGGCTTCAAAGCCCCGCGCGTCTTGGACGAGACACATGGAACTGCTGTCGGTGTGCACTGCGATTTTGTTATCCCATTCGGTGAGGTCGAGTCCCCACGTGTGGCCGCTTACGCTGTCGCCGTCGAGTCCAAATCGACGTAGCAGGACGATCTTTCCGCGCACCTCGCCCAGTGTGGGAACGCGGCTCGACGTATAGAACAGTTTGGGGTTGTCGTCCAAAACCTTGGCGAAAGCCGTCGTAACACTTTCGTCGGTAGCCTCGTCGTTGCCTCGTGATACAAGCATGATGAGCGCTTCTGTCGGGTTTTCGTTCAAAAACGTTTTGAAGTAGCCTATGACATCGGAGAGATGCAGATAGTTCCCGTCTTTTTTGAGTAGGTAGAAAATCCCGTGGTCGATGCCGGGGTCATCGCCCTTTCCGAGCCGGATATCGAAATAGCGAATGCCTTCGAGCAACTGCGTGGGAATGTAATCCTGCTGGCATTTTACTTGCGAGGATTGGGGCTCAGTGTCGTTGTCCACGCTGCAGGTGCCCGAATCGTGCGTACCCGGGATGCTCAGCTCGTCGAGGAACTTGTTGTCGTCGACGTATTTCATCCAACATGGTCCGTCGACGTAGCTGCTGTACGTGATCCAGTCGAGGCTGCTAACCGTGGCATCGTTCTTTTTCATGTCGTAACCGATAAGTTCGAGCTCCCACGGAATGCTCTTACTCTTATGGCAGATCTTATTGTTGTCCTGGTCTTTGCCGTTCGATTCTATTGCCAGGTACTTAATGTCTTTTTTCTCGGTTTCTTTCTCGACCGTGCGGTCTCGGATGATGTAGGTTCCGTTTGATTGACGCTCGAACGCAAAAGCGCGGCTGGGCTTGTTGTCATACTCGCCGCCCCATACGTGGATGACCTTTCCATCTTTGTCCGAGTCGTCGTCGACCGACCAAATGCTGTAGCCCGTCTTTTTATGCTCTTCGAAATTGAGCAAGGTGCGGATGGCGTACCAGTTTGTATCGTCATTCTTGGTCGTTACGTTCTCAAGGATGAGCTTGCTGGACGTGCCGTCGTTAAACAGGTGACAGACGTTGCCGCGAACGTTGCCGTCTTGGTTGACGCTCGCGGTGCGAAAATAGCCCGCGGGGCGAAGGCGAATGACGAAATTGTGGAGGCTGTCCGACGGTGCGGGTGTGTTGTCTGCAAATGCCGCTCGCAGGGGAATGCCCGGCGCTGCGGTTTCGGGCAGGCTTGCAAGTGGTGACAACGCCGCAAGCCCTAGGCCCAGCGTAAACGCTCGGCGGCTGATGGCATGGTGTTCGGTCATAACTTCTCCATTCGCAGAGTGCGGTTATGCGATAGTTTTGGTCACTATACTGCCCAGATGTTTAAAGATGCTGGTTTAATTGTCTGCGCGGCGCAATAAATCGGTGGGCGGACGTGTTGGGGTGTTTGTCGTTTTCGTACTGTTGCCACATTTGGGGCGGTTCCGGCGTCCGGCATCCTCGCGTTCGTCGGCTACAGGCATAAGAAAGGGAGGGTCGGTTTACCGGCCCTCCCTGGGTACGAAGCGCTGGGGTACCGTCGCTTGTTTGCACTGCGACCGTGTTTCCCGTTGCGCTCGCCAGTCGCTTAGCGCTTGATCTCGATATCGTCGAGCTTGACGTCCATGGCCTCGGTCTTGGCCTCGGCGATGTCGTCGGCAAATTCCAGAGACTTCATCATGGTCTCGACGGCGTCCTTGTGCTCCTCGACGTTGTCGATACGCACATACACACTGCCGCCGTCAACGTCGGTGAAGTATTCGGTCGTTACGCCGCCCGAGTGTGTATAGGAAGCGTTGCGCCAAGTCTTGCCGTTGTACTTGACGGGGTCATTCTCGGTCCACTCAAAGCTGGCATTCCACTTTGCCTCGTAGTCGAACAGTTCATCGGCGTTCTTGTCAGAGTCGAAGACGGGGATGAAGCGATCGCTGGCGTGCTCGCTCTCGGTGAACTTAAACTGGGCCCTGTCGGCGGTGTCGCCTGCGACGTCGGTGATCTCGACGCCCTCGGGGACCTCGACCTTAAACCAAATGAAGTCGGTCCTCATATCCACGGCTGGCTTTTCTGCTCCGCCGCCACCTCCACTGCCGGTAGCGCCGCCGCTGCCACCGCAGCCCACCAGGGCAACCGCGGCAAAGAGACTGATGCAGAGGGTGAGAATCGCAAAGGCCTTCTTTTTCATGGTCGTGTCCTCCTCGATCTGTAACCGCCCATGGATTACCTGCCTTTACTGTACGCGTGGACGGCTCGCTAGGGTGGGCCATGTGTCCCATTCTGAGGGCCGGATTTGCGCCGTTAAGTGGCAATATGCACGGGTCCAAAAGAGGGGAGGGCCGGTGCTGTCGGCCCTCCCCGGGTTGGGCGCCCGTTGTTTTAATGGGGCGCATGTGCGCGGGTGCGCGTAGGCGCGTGCGGGTGTCCCGTTACTTGATCTCGATGCTCGAAATCTCGACTTCGCGTGCCTCGGAAACTGCCTCTTCCATGTCATCGGGGAACTCGATGGAGTTGAGGAGTGCCTCGGCTTCTTTCTTGTGCTGGTCGAAGTTCGAGATGAGGACGTAGACGCTTCCCGGCTCAACATCGGTAAAAAGCATGGTTGAGATGCCGCTGTTGTCCTCGTATGTTCCGACGAGCCACGTCCTGCCGTTATACTCGACGGACCCGCCATCCTTCCACTGGAACGTATCCCCCTTCTTTTCCGCCTGGTCGGCGTGGGATTCCTCGGCCGTCAGCGCTTTTTTCCAAACGGGGATAAAGCGATCGGCCGAGGCGTTCTCGTCTTCGGGGAAGGTGAGCTGGACCCTGTCGGCATTCTTGCCGGCAGAGTCGCTTACGCCGACGCCCTCGGGCATCTCGACCTTAAACCAGATGTAGTCGGTCTTCTTGGCGACGGGGGCCTTTTCCTTGCTCTCGCTCTTGGGGGCGCTGCCGCCGCCCGATGCGCTCCCGCCGCAGCCCACAAGGGCGAGCGCGGCAAAGAGGGCGATGCAAAGGGAAAGGATTGATAGGGTCTTTTTCATCATGGTGGCGTCCTCCTTGTCTGCTGATGACATCACGGCGCCGCATGCTGTTGGGGTACTGATTGCGCTGGCGGCGGATGTCTCTGTGTACTGTGCGACTTATGCCTCCGTTCATCGCTTGTGGCCGTTGCGCGGCCGTTCCCCAACGGGTTCCTTACTTATAGATATGCCCCAGCTTGTGCTGCTCGGGAGTCTCGAAAGGTGGGCCATGTGTCCCATGTTTGCGTTGGCATGGCCTATCGTGTGCCATAGAAATCCGCGATGGCCAGGTGCGCTGACGCTCGCGTACTTATGGGCTAGACTTAGCACCATTACGTGATCGATGCGGTCGGCCGGCGTCGGCCGCCCGACCGATATATATGACTTGAAGGTGCGTGTGCGTATGAGCCAAGAGATGATGGATAAAACCTGTCGCGGTTTTGCCGAGGCGCTGGCCGCGCGCGAGCCGGTTCCCGGTGGTGGCAGCGCGAGCGCCTTTGTAGGTGCGCTGGGCGCCTCGCTTTGCGGAATGGTTGCCCGCTATGGGGCGACAAACCCCGCGCTTGCCGATCGCGCAGACGATCTGACGCGCGCGTTTGCCCAGGCGGATGAGTTGGCGCAGGAACTTGTGGGTCTGGTTGCCGAGGACGTTCGTGCCTACGGGCAGGTGTCCGCGGCGTACGGTATTCCGCGTGACGATCCGGCTCGAGCGACCGCGATTCAGGATGCGCTGCATGTGGCCGCTCTGCCGCCGTATCGCATTATGGATGCCTGCGGGCGTGCGCTGGCGCTGCTCGAGGACATGGCCGACAAGGGTTCGCGTCAGCTGCTGTCCGATGTGGCGTGCGGCGCCGTGTTCTGCCGTGCCGCTATGCAAGGCGCGAGTTTGACGCTCTTTGCGAACACCACGTCTATGAAGGATCGCGTTCGTGCCGAGGAGCTCGAGACGGCGTGTGATGAGCTGCTCGACACATGGTTGCCGCGCGCCGAGGCGCTGGCGCGCCGCGCCTCCGACGCTGCAAGGAAGAGAGGATAGCCATGGCTGAACTGCTGAAGGGTGCTCCCGTTGCTCGCGCTTTGACTGAGGAACTTGCTGCTCGCTGCGCAGCCCTGCGCGAGCGGGGCGTTGTTCCGACGTTGGCTATTGTGCGTGTAGGTGAACGCGAGGACGACCTATCCTACGAGCGCGGTGCGCTCAAGCGCTGCGAAAAAGTGGGGATTGAGGCTCGTCGCGTTTTGCTTTCTGCCGATGTTTCGCAGGACGAGCTGTTGACGGCTATCGAGGACATCAATGCCGATTCGGCTGTTCATGGCTGTCTGATGTTCCGCCCGCTGCCCGCCGGCCTTGACGAGAACGCCGTCGCCGCAGCGCTCGATCCCGCCAAGGATGTTGACTCCATGACGCCGGCTTCGCTGCTCACCACGCTTTCGGGGCGCGGCGAGGGTTTTGCCCCCTGCACAGCCGAAGCTGTGCTTGCTTTGCTGGATCATTACGGCGTTGAGCTGGATGGAGCTAAGGTTGCTGTGGTCGGGCGCTCGCTGGTGATCGGGCGTCCCGTTGCCGCCATGCTTACGGCGCGCAATGCCACCGTGACGACGTGCCATACGCATACGCGCGACCTTGCTGCCGAGTGCCGTGCGGCTGATATTGTGGTTGCGGCCGTTGGGCGCGCGCACACGATTGGTGTGGACGCGGTTCGCGAGGGCCAGACAATCATCGATGTTGGCATTAATTGGGACGAGGCCGCTGGCAAGTTGGTCGGGGACGTTGATTTTGATGCTGCAGAGCCGGTTGTTGACACCATCACGCCTGTGCCGGGCGGCGTGGGAGCTGTGACCACCGCGATTCTCGCCAAACACGTGATTGAGGCGGCGGAGCGCGCATCGAAATAGGCGTTTTGGGCTGTTTGAGGGGGTTAGCTATATACCACGTGGTCAAACAATGCCAAATATGAGTACTGTTGCCAAGATAGTCACATATGTCTTACGTCTTTTTGGCTTCCTAACGGTATCCATTATCGTTAGGAAGCCTATTTTATTGAACTTATGGGGAATAACGTTGTCTTGCTTTTGGGCAAATGGGGATTTTCGGCACTCGTTACAGGGAAATTTGCTGCCACTAAATTGGTGACAGTACTCATATTTGGCATTTTTTGACCACGGGGGCTGCCGAGGCCGTGGTTTCGCCCTTTTTGCGTCGAAGCGATACACTGTTGCCGTTTGATTTCTTCGCTCAAGGAGGATGCGCATGCCGTGCACAACGATTTTGGTTGGTAAGAACGCGAGCTACGACGGGTCGACGCTGGTCGCCCGCAACGAGGACTCGTCCAACGGGGTGTTTGAGCCCAAGCGCATGCGCGTGGTGCATCCCGACGAGCAGCCGCGTGTCTACACGAGCGTCCTGAGCCACCTGACCGTTGAGTTGCCCGACAATCCCATGCGCTACACGAGCGTCCCCGACGTCGTTCCCGGTCACGGTATTTGGGCCGAGGCCGGATTCAACGAGCTCAATGTTGGCATGTCCGCAACCGAGACGCTCACCACCAACGAGCGCGTCCGCGGCGCCGACCCGCTTGTGGACTACGTGCCCGCTAGGGGCAACGAAGGCGAGGATGGATACGTTCCGGCACAGCCCGGTGGCCTGGGCGAGGAGGACATGGTGACCCTGGTCCTGCCGTACGCCAAGTCCGCCCGCGACGGCGTTCGTATCCTGGGCGACCTGCTCGAGCGCTACGGCACCTACGAGAACAACGGCATCGCCTTTAGTGATGTGGACGAGATCTGGTGGCTCGAGACCATCGGCGGTCACCATTGGATCGCAAAGCGCGTGCCTGACGACGCCTATGTGACCATGCCCAACCAGCTGGGTATCGACAGCTTTGACCTGGATGACGCCGAGGGCGCCCAGGCCGACCACATGTGCTCCGCCGACCTGCGCTCCTGGATGGCCGAGTGGCATTTGGACCTGACGCTGGGCGTTGAGGGCGACGGTCCGGCTGCGGTCTTTAACCCGCGCGAGGCCTTTGGCTCGCACAGCGACAGCGACCATGTCTACAACACGCCGCGCGCCTGGTACATGCAGCGCTGCCTCAACCCCAGTGACGTGTGGGATGGCCCCGACGCCGACTACACGCCCGAGAGCGACGATATCCCCTGGAGCCGCGTGCCCGAGCGCAAGGTGACCATCGAGGACATTAAGTACGTGCTTTCGAGCCACTACCAGGGCACGGAGTACGACTGCTACGGCAGCAAGGGCACGCCCGCCACGCGTGGCGCTTATCGCCCCATCGGCATCAACCGCAACAGCCAGCTCGCCGTGCTGCAGCTGCGCCCCTATGCGCAGCCGGCGTATCGCGCCGTGCAGTGGATGGCCTTTGGTTCCAACTCGTTTAACGCGCTGGTTCCGCTGTACGCCAACGTCGAGACCATGCCCGAGTACTATGCCGACACGCAGGCTCGCGTGACGTCCGAAAACTTCTACTGGGCCAACCGCCTGATCGGCGCCCTGGCTGACGTCCGTTTCCATGAGTGCGGCCGCGCTGTGGAGGACTACCAGGAGAAGGTCGGTGGCATGGGCCACAAGCAGATCCATGACGTCGATGCTACCGTAGCCGCTCTGCCTGAGGCCGAGGTGCCTGCCGAGCTTGCACGCGCCAATGAGGCCTTTGCCGAGTGTGTTCGTGTGGAGACCGATGCTCTACTGGGCAAGGTGCTCTACACCACGAGCTGCGCCATGAAGAACTCTTTCGCGATGAACGACAACGTGAGGTAGGGATTTCCCGTCGATCGAATAGCGCTAAAACGCTTTGTCGCTTTCACTCGATCTTGGGTACAAGAACGCCAATGCAGTTGTTTATGATTGGAGACAACCATGGTTATGAAACTCGATCAGCTTGTTAACGGCGCCATCAACGTTGGCTTTGGCGCTGCCGCCGTTGCTGTCGAAGGCGGCAAGAAGGTCCTCGACGACCTTAACACCAAGGGCGAGCAGGTCCGCAAGGACACCGCCACCCCCGATATCGCCCGCAGCGTGTCCGATATGTTCGAGCAGGCCGGTGGCACCATCTCCGACCTGACCGAGCGTCTGGGCATGCAGGGCGAGACCGCGGCCCAGCGCGTGCTTGACGAGCTTATCCTTGCCCGCGTCCGCGTCATGACCGCTCCCGAGCGCACTGCCTTCCTGGCCCATGTGCGCGACATCGTCGATTCGGTCGAGGACAACGTGACCTCGGTGCCCGTCGAGTCCGTTGAGCCCGACGATGCGAAGGATACCGAAGAGGCCGAGTAGCAGCGCAGATGGCAGATTCCACCACCGATTACAACAATCTAGATCCCTTGGGTGACGAGGCGGCGGTTGTCGATGAGGTCGACGCCGCCGTCTCGGGCGCTCGCAAGAAGCCGCGCGCCGTCGATATGGTGCCCGAGGAGCCCGACGCGATGGCGCCGGACGAGGAATACCAGCTCACGCCGGCGGGTCGTCGCGAACGCATTGGGCAGATTGTACGCCTGGTCAAAAAGTACCGCGTGTGGGATAACCTCACGCCGGTTCGTTTGCGCCGCCTGCTCGAGGAACTCGGCCCCATGTTCGTCAAGATGGGGCAGATTTTGGCCAACCGGTCCGAGATTCTGCCGCAGCGCTTTTGCGACGAGCTGCGTCGTCTGCGCTCCGACGTGGAGCCGGTGCCGTACGAGGTCGTACTCAGCTGTCTGGAAGAAGAATACGGCCTGCGCCTGGGGGAGATGTTCGATGCGATCGACCCCAACCCGCTCGGTAGCGCGTCGCTCGCGCAGGTGCACCGCGCTCGTCTGGTGACGGGCGAGGACGTGGCCGTCAAGGTGCAGCGCCCCGGTGCGCAGCAGGTTATGGCGCAGGACATCGATATCATCCGCTCGGTGGTGCGTATCGTTTCCAAGTTCGTCAACACCGATCAATTCGTTGACCTGCACGGCGTGGTCGAGGAGCTGTGGACCTCGTTTCGCGAGGAGACCAACTTTTTGGCCGAGGCCAAAAACCTCAACGACTTCTACGAGTTCCATAAGAGCGTTCATGGCGTGACGTGCCCTAAATCCTATCTGGACCTGTGCACCGAACACGTGGTGGTTATGGACTACGTCGACGGCATTTCGATCGCCGATCCTGAACGCTTGGTGGCCGAGGGCTATGACTTGGAAAAGATCGGTGCCGCAATCGTCGAGGACTACTCGACGCAGGTGCTTGATGACGGCTTTTTCCATGCTGACCCGCATGCGGGAAACATCATCCTCAAAGACGGTATCGTTTACTTTATCGACTTGGGTATGGTCGGACGCATGTCGAGCCACGACCGCGGTATCGTCAAGGACATGATTTTCGCCGTGGCCGAGGGCGACGTGCCCAAGCTCAAGGATTCGCTCATGCGCTTCGCCGTGACGCGTGGCGACTCGGCTGAGCTCGATCATTCGGCCTTTTTGTCCGATTTGGACTTTATCGTGGCTGACTTTGCGGGCCTTGACCTTAAGGACCTAGATATCGGCGAGTTTTTGACTTCGCTGTTAAACCTCGCGCGCAAAAATGACGTTGAGCTGCCGAGCGTGGTGACGATGTTCGCCCGCGGCATGGTGACGCTCGAGGGCCTGTTGACCGAGTACATGCCCAACGTCAACATGATCCAGATCATCCAGACGCACATCAAAAACGAGAAGAGCACCTACGCCCGCATGCGCGAGATGAGCCGCGACTTTGCAGCGAGCAGTTATCGCGCGGCGAAGGGCTCGCTCGAGGCGGCCGAGTATCTGGGCTTGGCTTCGCGCATGCTCACACGCGGCCAGCTTAAGGTGAACACGCAGATCATGAGCAGCGATAAGGCGCTGCGACAGCTGGGTGGAATTATCGACCGCATGTCGATGGCTATTGTTATCGCCGGCTTGTTTATCGGTTCGTCGGTGGTGTACTACGCGCGCATCGAGCCGGTTGTGTTTGGTATCCCGGTCATTGGCTTTATGGGCTACGTGAGCGCGCTGGTGCTGGCGCTTATGCTGGGCCGCAATATCTGGCTCAACAGCCACGGCGGCAAGCGCTAGAGGCTGCGACCGTCACCGCATTTTCCTTTCGCAAACAATAGCTTTTACCTTGGGCTTCGCCTGCGTGCGAGGCCCTTTTGCGTGATAGCATATTGACGGTTTTAATCGATGGCCTAGATGGTGGTGCGGAGACGCACGAATGCGCGGTTTTCCTGCGCGTTTGGGGGAATCGGGGTGCAAGTCCCCGGCTGTACCAGTAACCGTAATTCCTCTTGGCTCGGGATGTTCGCGTCGCAGATCGGACGGCGCGCCTGAGCCGTTAAGGTTAAGTCGGATCGCCTCCCATCTTGCATGCGGCTGCGGCGTATGCCGCCGGTGTGCATAGGGCTCTGGAGGGAAGGGGGACCCCGATGGGGGAACTCGGGCGCAACATGCGCGATGACGTGGGGCAGCTTCAAGGCAACGCTCCAAGTACAGACAATAGGAGACAAATGGATATGTTTGAGGACGAGTGCCAGCGTGCCTCGCTTCGTCGCCGTGGCGTAATCGCGCGCGGCGTGGCAAAGCGCTGCCTGGTGGCATTCCTGGCCTTCGCGATGGCCTTCAGCACCACGCCGGCTCAGCTGTGGGCCGAGGGCGCCGAGGGCATTGCCGAGGCTGTGGCTCAGGCTACGACGCCGGGCGAGGACGCAGCGCTTGCGGGCGGTGCCGCTGAGCAGAGCGGCGCCGAGGTTTCGGATTCTGGGAGCGCGCCTGCAGCTAGTGCCGCCGCATCAAAGGCAGCAACTGGCGACGAAGGCTCGGCGACGGGGGAGAGCCCTGCCGCGAGCGAGCAGTCTTCAGCGGCATCCGCTGGCCAAGCAGGATCTGCCGCCGCGGCTGCCGTTCAGACAGAGAACCCGACAGAAACCGGCGATGTCGCCAAGAAGCAAGTCGAGGTCTCGTTCTCGATTATCGGCACCGATGCCGACGGCAAGGCTCAGACCTGGGTGGCACCCACGCAGCTCAAGCTCGACGAGGGCGCGACGGCTGCGGATGCCTTCGTTAAGCTGCAGCAGAAGACGGGCTTCAAGGCAGACTACGATCCGAACACGGCATACGGTTTCTACCTCAAAAGCATCACATCCCCGAGCGATGGCCGTACGCTTGCCTTCGATCCGACGACTTATGCCTTCTGGCAGCTGTTCGTCGACGGTGCGTCTTCCTCGGTTGGCGCGAGCAGCGTTAAGCTCACCCAGGGGCAGAAGGTTGAGTTTGCCTATACGGCTGGTAGCGCGTCCCCTGTCGTTAAGGACCAGGTTGCCGCAAATGTGACCGTCATTGGTCGCGATGCCCAGGGCAAGACTCAGACTTGGGTCGATAACGCGCAGTATGTGGTGACGTCCGGTTCGAGCGCACTTGACCTTACGAAGGTCGCGCTTGAGGCGAATGACATCGACGCCGTTGCTGCTGGCTCCTTCATTCTGAGCCTTAAGTACAACGGTGTTGAGCTGGGTACGCCCCAAGATTATTCGACCTATTGGCAGCTGTTCATCAACGGCAAGTCGAGCGACTACACGGCAGACAATGTCACCATTCATGCTGGCGATACCGTTACGTGGTTCTACGGTGGCTGGGGCGATAAGTTGCCGTCCGATTCCGTCCATGCTTCCGTTCAGGTCCTTGGTAAGGACAAGGACGGCAAGCAGCAGGTTTGGGCTTCGACGGGCCAGACGAGTCTCAAGGCGGGCTCTACTGCCAAGGATCTCCTTGAGCAGACCGGTCTTACTCTCGATGCTGGCGAATCGTCTTGGGGCTGGTTCCTCAACGGCATTACTTCGCCGTTCGATAGTAAGTCCTATGGCTGGGATGCTGCGACTAATAGCTATTGGCGCTTCTATGTAAATGGCAAGTTCGCCGACGTTGGCGCCGGTGCCTATGAGCTCCAAGAGGGCGATGCCGTCACCTTTATGTATGGTGCTGACGCCGATGCCCTTCCTGGCCAGGTTCTTGGGTCTGTCGATGTTATCGGTCCCGATGTCAACGGCAACAATACTCGCTGGGGCTCGGCAAGCAATGTTTCCCTGCCCGAGGGCTCTATGGCTCAGAACCTTATTGAGACGGTCCTGAAGGCCAAGGGCGTTACGTACAACGGCTCCCAGAGTGGTGAGTACTGGTTCCTCAATTCCATCAACTCGCCGTTCGATCACAAGCCGTATGCCTGGGATGCTGCGACCAATAAATATTGGCACCTGTATATCAACGGAGAGCCCTCCTTACTCTGCGCCAATCAGATTACGCTCAAGAGCGGCGATAAGGTTACGCTTGCCTATACCACCGACGATTCGGCCATGCCCGATCCCGACAAGATTGTCGTGGACCCGAGCGCGACGACTCCTGATTGGGATGCCGAGTGGGCCGGCTACGGCAACAGTGGCAACGGTTCGACCGTAACGGATGCCAAGACGCCTGCGCAGGCCGCCGGTCTTAAGTGGGCCTTCGATTGGAAGGCCGAGTCTGGTCAGCAGTATGCCAACTGCAGCGAGCCTGTCATCGCTAACGGCTTTGTGTACATCGCGACCGAGAACGAGCTCATTAAGATCGATTCGTCCACGGGCAAAAAGGTTGCCTCTGCGCCGCTTGCCTCCAAGGTGAGTTATACCTCTCGTCCGATCTACACCAATGGCCTTATCATCGTTCCGCTCAACGGCGGTGCGGTCCAGGCGATTACTGCAGACAAGCTGATCTGCAAGTGGCTGACGCCCGGTTTGACGGACTTGACGCAGAGCTCCTGCACCGTCGTTTCGGACGGCGAGTACGTCTATGTTGGTACGGTCGATATTTCGTATGACGAGAATTACAACGCGACCTACGGCAACGGCTCCTTTATGCGCATTAAGATTGCCACGGGCGAAGTTTCTTGGCAGAACATTGACGCTTCCGAGGGTTATTACTGGACTGGTGCGGCTTTGACGGATAAGTATGCCATCGTTCCTACGAGCGCGGGCACGCTTAAGTGCATTGATAAGACGACGGGCGATGTCGTTTCGACCATGAAGCTCGGCGCTCTCGCGAACGCCGACTGTGTCGCCGATCCGTCCAATGGTTCCACCTTCTATCAGATGACGCACGATGGAAAGCTCCATGTGATTTCGCTTTCGGCGAAGGGCGTACTGAGCGAGCAGAAGACGGTCGACCTGGGTCTTACTAATAACATGAGCGCACCGGCGGTGGCTGGCGAAAACTTGATTGTCGGCGGACAGACGGCTACTGGCTCTGCTCTGGCTCTCTATAATCTGAAGACCGGTAAGACCACGATGGTCACCGCTGCTGACGGTAAAGAACTGCCGGCCGGATTTAACGGTATTGCTGCTACTCCGCTGGTGAGTGTTCAGGGTGGCAAGACCTATGTGTACTTCACCGTTAACAGCGCGGATAGCAAGGATTACGTCAACTACTCTGCTGGTGGTGGCGTGTATCGCTATACGCTCGGTGATGCAGAGGCGACGCAGATTTATGATGCGGCTGGCCATTACCAGCACTGTGACTCTCCGGTCATTGCCGATGCATCTGGCAACCTGTACTACATCAATGACTCGGGCACGCTGTTCAAGCTTGGGGCCGTTGAGTCTTGGACGGTTGTCTTTAATTCCAACGGCGGGTCTGCTTGCAATACTAAGTTTGTTGCTACGGCCGATGGCAAGCTGGTCAAGCCAGCCGATCCGACGCGCGATGGCTACACTTTCGGCGGTTGGTATACCGATGAGACTTGCGCGCAGGCGTATGACTTCAGTACGCCGGTGACGGCCGACCTGACGTTGTATGCCAAGTGGACCAAGAATGCCGTTAACCCTGGCGGTAATGGCGGTTCTGGCGCTAATGGTGGCAACGGTGGCGTTGGTTCGAATGGCGGCGGCGGTTCTAGTACCGGTACTGGTTCCGGCACTGGCGCTGGCGCTGGTTCTGGCTCCGGCTCGAAGGGCGGCGTTATTGCCCCGGGCCAGAAGCCGGTGACCAAGACGACGGTGTCGACCAAGACCGAGACCAGGGACAACAAGTCCGACAAGAAGGACTCCGATAAGTCCGATAAGAAGGACGAGAAGAAGTCTGACAAGAAGTCTGACAGGAAGGACGGCACGTCCGACAAGAAGTCCGATTCCAAGTCCGATACGGGTGCTGTTTCCACGACCACTGCTAAGAAGTCCTCTAGTGCTTCCGAGCAGGAGACTGGCACCAATCCGCTCGCCATCGTTGGCATCGCCGCCGGCGTGATTGGCCTCGCGCTCATCGCCGTCTTCGTGCTGACCAAGCGCGGCAAGGGTGACGGTAATGCCCGATAAGCCCAAGGAGACCAGCGGGCAACAGCCCGACTCCTCGTTTATCCAGCTCGATGATCCAAAGCAAAAGGGCACCGCTTCGGCGGCGTCCACCTCTCGTCGCAAGGCGCTCCTCGGCGTTCTGACTGCTGCATGCACCATTCTGATCGTCGTCTCGCTGGGTTTCGTCCATCCTTCCACAAGCGGTGCCTGGTCCATCGACTGGATCATTCAGACCGTGACGGGGGAGAGCGTCGTCACCAAGGACACCAAGGCGTCTGGCTCGACTACGACTTCGGGCGAGGCCAGTTCCAAGGATTCCAAGTCATCGAATGACGCAAAAGATGAGTCCAAGGGTTCGAACGACGACAAGGACGATTCCGAGTCTTCAAACAAGGAATCGGACAAAAACTCGGATAGCAAGAAGTCCGAGGACCGGGGCGGCAAGAAGTCTGGCGATAAATCCGCTGCCCAAAATACGGGAGCCAGTGATACTTCCAATGCGTCTGGCGGTGCTTCTTCGGGCGGTGGCCAGTCGTCTGATGGAGCCTCATCCTCTAATGGTGGAAACGCCTCCTCGGGCGGCCAGAGCGGCTCACAGGAGTCCAACTACGTTACGGTGACGGTTTCGGTCACATCGAGCGCTGTGGACAATCCTGTGTCCTCTGGTGGCACCTTTACCTTTAACGAAGGTGCTACCGTCTACGATGCCCTGTGCGCGCTGGGCCTTTCTGTCAACGCACACGGCTCATCGTACGGCACGTATGTTTCTGCGATTGGTGGTTTGGCCGAGAAACAGTACGGCGGCACGAGCGGCTGGATGTATTCCGTCAACGGCACAACGCCCATGACGGCCTGTAGTAACTACGTTCTCTCAAACGGCGACAACGTAGTCTGGTATTACGTTACAGACTAGAGGCCTCGACATAGCGCGCCAGACGGGCGGTTCGGACCAACATCCGAGCCGCCCGTTTTTCATGCGAATGGGACTGGATCGCCGGGTCTCTCGGCAAACAAAAAACCGGTTGGAACGGGAATTCCAACCGGTTATACATTCAAGCAAATAGTGAATCGACTACGACCGTGCGCCCTCGAGGAAGAAGCGGCGGCTGAAGTAGTTGTACCAGGTGACGAGGAATGTGGCGATGGCCTTCATGGCCTGGTAGCCGATGCTCAAAAACGTGACGCCCACAAACATGTACAGGTCGTTGAGGCCCAGGCCGATCACCGACAGGATGGTGAAGATCGTGAACTCGCGCTTGCGGCTCATGCCTTCGCGGTGGTCGAACACGTACTTCATGCTGAGCCAGTAGTTGACCACGACGGACGTGATAAACGAAACCGTGGTGCTCATCAAAAAGTCGAGGTGGAACAGCTCGACGAGCGCAATGAGCATGCCCCAGTCGATGCCAAAGGAGATAAGACCCACGACGGCAAACTTGAGGAACTGCTTGGTATGAGGTTGTGCCAGCGCCTTGCGCACGTAATCACATCCAATGCGTTGATGAATCGAGCAGAGGATACTTTAGAGCTTTTACAAGGGAAACGTAAGGTCTTTGCCAAGAACTATATGAACTCGCCAAATTTTCAAGAGCTAATCCGCAAACGTTGAAAATTTGCCCGTAAACGAGCGACACCCACGGACGATACTGCGCTGAGTGCGCGTCGTCCGTGGGCGCCGTAATGCTACAGGGGTTTCGAGCTATTTTGTCTCGTCGCCCTCCAGGAAGATTTTTCGGGTCACAAAGTTGTAGACCATGACAAGCGCGGTGGCACAGATCTTGGCGATATTGGCCTCGAGTCCCAGGCCGGCGTTGAGCGCCAGCACGATGCCATCGTTGAGCACCAAACCGATCACGGACAGCACGACAAAGATGATGAACTCGCGGCGGCGGCTCATGCCTTCCTTGTGCGCAAACACGTATTTCATGCTTGCGAGGTAGTTAAAGATGAGTGAGATGATAAAGCCGCTGGTGTTGGCGATTAGGATGTTGAGGCCCAGACCGTAGTGGAGCAGATTCATAATGCCAAAGTCGATAACCGTGGCAATGACACCGACGACGCCAAATTTCATAATCTGCGCAAGGAGCTTTTGCATGGTACCTGCCTTAAGCTGGCGCCGAAGCGCCGCGGGGATGACAAACTTAGCAAGTTTAGCCAATCCCCACGGGTGGGGCTAGACGCGCTCCTCGATAGCACCGTTTCTATATGCATCGAGCAGCTGGCGCAGATCCTGGATTTGGCTGCGAATCTTGGCGCCAGTATCGGTGTCGCTCACCATGCGGCGACGGTCTGCTTGGTCAAAACGGTTGGTCTCGCTTTCGATGTCCACGTTGCGCGTGAGTGCCTCGGCAACCGTCGTAAAGGCCCGGTGCGACTTGAGGCGGCAGCCGCGCGAGCTCGAGATGAGCGTATAGCCGGCGATACCCGTCTTGGGATGGTAAGCGCGGCAGAAGCCGCCATCGATGACCAGCAGCTTGCCCTCGGCGCGAATGGGCTGCTCGCCCTTGGTGGTTTTAACGGGCGTGTGGCCGTTGACGATGTGGCCGGTCGGCGAGCATGCCATGGGCGCGACGCCAAACTCGCGCATGATGTCATCGCAGACCGAGGGCGACTTGGTAAGCGTAAAGTACGGGTCCATCGGCTCGACCCAGGTGCTCTTATCGGCGATATAGGCGCGCTCAAAGGTGCGCACCAGGCGTCCGCTGGCGGGTGAGTTAAAGCCAATCCACAGGTACCACATCCAGTCGAGAGCGTCGCGGTCGCCCACGCGCCAGGCGCGGCGGGCGATGCGGTCACAAAAATCGAGATAATCGCGGCTAGCGTGCCAGGTGCCCAAGCAGTTCATGCTGCTAAAGGTGCCGTCTTCGTTGAGCGGAACGCAGCCGTGGAAGAGCAGGTTGCCGTTGGCGACCTTGTACATCGAGCCATGGGAATAGAGGAAATCGATATGGCGATGCAGGTGATCGGCGGTGACAAACTCGGACACGAGCTTGTCGATGATGTGCTGCTCCTGGGGTGTGAGCGTATAGGGGTCCGCCGGGTCGACGGTGGGGAAGTCGTTGGTCGTGAGCGGCCACACGCTGCCGTCGGCGAGCGTGACCGTGCCGGTGTCGTGATCGATCTTGTCGAGTAACAGGCGGTCGGTCATATCGAACTCGGGGTGGCGCTGGATAATCTGGCCCTCGAGCTTAAAGAGCAGCACGTTGATGGCCTTGATCAGCGGGGTGATGGACTCACCGGCGGTGTAGGTAGCATCGGCAAAGGCGACAAGCTCACGCAGCGAGATACCGTAATCGTTCTCAAGGATCTCGTAGTTGTCGTAGCGTAGGTTGTTGCGCAACACCGTGGCGATGCAGGCGGGCTCACCGGCCGCAGCACCCATCCACAGCAGGTCGTGGTTGCCCCACTGGATGTCGAGCGAATGGTAGGTGAGCAGGCGGTCCATAATCTTGGCCGCGCCGCCGCCGCGGTCGAAGATATCGCCCACCAGGTGCAGGTGGTCGACGGCCAGGCGCTTGATGAGTGAGGCGAGCGACTCGATAAAGTCGTCGGCGCTGGCGGTCTCCAGGATGGACTCCACGATGCGCTCGTGATAGCGCACGCGATAGTTGTTCTCGTCCGGATGCGTGTGCAACAACTCGTCGATGATGTAGGCGTAATCGCGCGGGATGGCCTTACGCACCTTGGAGCGCGTGTAGCGGCTCGAAAGCGAGCGTGCGACCATGATGAGCTGGTCAAGCATCGTCTTGTACCAGGTTGGCGAGTCCTCGCGCTGGCTGCGGACCAGCTCGATCTTCTCGCGCGGGTAGTAGATGAGCGTGCACAGCTCGCCCTTTTCGTCAAAGGTGAGCGTGTCGCCAAAGATCTCGTCGACATGTTCGCGCACGACGCCCGAGCAGTTGTTGAGGATGTGCATAAAGGCTTCGTACTCGCCGTGCACGTCGCTCATAAAATGCTCGGTGCCTTTGGGCAGGTTGAGGATGGCCGAGAGGTTGATAATTTCGGTAAACGCGGATTGTTCGGTGGGGAACTGTCTCGACAGCAGGCGCAGATACTTGAAGTCTTGCGGGTTGCGATCGAATGCGACCATGAAACACCTTCCGATGGAGCTGGTAAAACTGATAAACAGCGTCAAACGTTTATCAGTATGCGCCGCTTTTGTTTCGATTTTGCGCCAGCGGTTGAATTGTCGGCTGAACGGTTTGGTAAATCGATTTAGTTGAGGTAGATATGGCGGTTGAGTGGAGACGACAGAGGGCGTTTTCTCAGATATTTATGCGTGGGGTCGGTGGAGACGATGGTGGTAAAGATGTTCGCTATTTTTGGTTCGATTTGGTAAATAGTGGACATATGTACCGTATGTAGGCTCACTGTGCGATAATTTGCGCAGCAATGAGTAAGGAGCCTCATATGAGTGATTTTGTCCTGACCTGTGAATCCGCCGCCGACCGAACCCGTGAGTTCTTTGCGTCGCGCAATATCCCTGTCGTGTGTTTTCATTACGAGATCGACGATGTTGTCCATACGGACGATCTGTATCAGTCGATTACGCCGGACGAGTTTTTTGCCCAGATTGCCGCGGGCGCCATGCCCAAGACGTCTCAGGTGAGCGCGGGTGAGTACGAGGAGTTTTGGGAGCCGTTTGTTGCCGAGGGTAAAGACGTGCTGCACCTGGCGTTGTCGTCGGGTATTTCGGGCACGTATGGATCGGCCTGCGTCGCGGCGCAGATGCTCGCGGATCGCTATCCCCGGGGCGGCAAGGTGCGCGTCATCGATTCGCTGGCGGCGTCTTCGGGCTTTGGCCTGTTGCTGGAATATGCCGCCGACGTGCGCGATAGCGGGGCTTCACTCGACGAGACGGCTGCCTGGATCGAGGAGCACAAGCTCAACTTGCACCACTGGTTCTTCTCGACCGATCTGTCGAGCTACCTACGAGGCGGTCGCATTTCGGCTGCGAGTGCGATCATCGGCACGGCGCTTAAGATTTGCCCGCTTATGACGGTCGATTGCGACGGCAAGCTGTCGCCACGTGAGAAGATTCGCACTAAGAAGCGCGCGATTTCCGAGATGGCCAAGACCATGATGGCACACGTGCAGGACGGTGTGGATTATTCGGGTAAGTGCATCATGTCGCACTCGGCGTGCCGCGAGGATGCCGAGGCAGTTGCGGCGCTGATTGAGGAACAGGTTCCGCAGCTTAAAGGCAAGATTGAGATCAATGACATCGGTACTCTGATTGGCTCGCATACCGGACCTGGTACGGTGGCGCTCTTCTTTATGGGCGACAAGCGCGTGGATTAACTTGGCTCATCACGTCGCTGCGTGATTGCTCAAACGAAAACGGCCCGCCTCACGTTTGTGGGGCGGGCCTTGCTGTTGCGGCTAACGTTTCTTTCCGCGGAAGAAGAAGCCGTGCAGTGATGGCTTGAGGCCGCGATTGGCGCGATGCTCCTCGACGCGCTCGTGGATCGAAGCGACGCGCTCGATGACTTCGTCGGGAATCGGCACGTCGGGATTCATGTTCTCGACTTGGCTGACCTCGGCGGCGGCGACCTGGTCGATAATGGGCACATCGTCGCGCGAGATGACAGGTGTGGCGTCTTCCTTCATCTTGCGATAACGCTGCATCATGTCGGTCTGTAGCTGCTGGGCCGAAGGCGGCGTCCAGATGATGGCGTTGGCGCCGGCGGCGATGGTTTCACGGATGCTCTCGGGCGTCTTGCCGCCCGGTGCGATGAGCGGCAGGTTGGGATAGTGCTCGCGCAGCTCGCGTAGGACCTGGGGCGTGTTCTTGCCGGCGGCGATGTTGAGAATCTTGGCTCCGGCGCGCACCTTGGCGTGAGCATCGTCGTCGCAGCGAACGACCGTGGCGATGACGGGGATGTCGGCGATGTTGGTGATGTGCTCGACCATCTCGGCAGTGGCGGGGGAGTTGACCACGCAGCCCGCCGCGCCCTGCATCTCGGAGACGGCTGCCATCTGCACGGAGCGCTTACCGGTCGTAGTTCCGCCGCCCACGCCTACAAAGACCGGGCACTCGGCGACGGTCAGCAGCGCTTGCGTAATGGCGGGCTGCGGCGTGAAAGGGTAGACCGCAAAAACGGCATCGGCGTTGGAGTTGCGGATAACCGCGACATCGGTGGTGTAAATGAGCGACTTGATGCGGCGGCCGAAGAGCGTGAAGCCGCTGGCCTCCTCGATCTCGTCGGGCATGCGAAGAGCAGCCTTGCGCAGACGTCCGTCGATGGGCAGGGGCTCCATGGGGAGCAGTCCGTTGGGGGTCACGGCTACCTGGGGCTCGGTGAACTCGTCTGCGAGCTCGACCTCGGAGAAATCGACCGAGGCGACGATGTCCTCGTGAACCTCGGCGGGTACATCGATGGGAGCTTGGTCGTTTGTCGCGGCAGGCGTGTCGAAGGAGCTGGTGCCGACAAAGGCGTCGACGCGTTCGTTTAGGTCGTTGAGGGTATCCATGGAGGCTCGATTCTATGCGATGGTGGCCGGCGCGATGCAGCCGGAATTGCGAATGCTAAATCGTTTGACGAGTTGATTTTTCCCCGCCGCACCATCCGTTAGACCGAAGGGCGGGAGAACGTGAAGGAGCTGTGGTGGCGAGGATCGAGGTGCTATCTTGAAAGTCCCGTTTAAAAGAGAGGTGACGCGGTATGGAATTGACAGCAATGTTTGGCTCGATTGGCCTGTGCGTGGGCGCAATCGTTGCCGCCGCGGTCATCTACTTTGTGGTCACGGCCATTAAGGGCAAAAGGGCCGAACGCAAGGAGCGCGCGATGCTTAAACAGCATCGCGACCAGCAGGGCAAACGCGCACAGAGATAGCTTGTTGAGTTTT
>CAJMRE010000031.1 GCA_905215755.1 uncultured bacterium | reverse complement strand
CCGTGGGTTATACCCTAAGAGCAAACCACCCTTTTTAAGGGTGGTTCTGATTTGCACTTGCGCGGCGGGATGGTAATATCGTTACGTTTGAACTGTTTCGATGTGAAACCGAGGAGATTCCCTCTATGAGTGCTGACTACCCGTCAATGACTACGGCCGAGATTCGCTCCAAGTTCCTCAACTTCTTTGAGGAGCGCGGTCTTAAGCTCTATCCTTCTTCGTCCCTCGTCCCCGACGATCCTTCACTGCTGCTTGCCAACGCCGGCATGAACCAGTTTAAGGAGTACTACCAGGGCAAGAAGACCATGAAGGAGATTGGCGCGATCTCCTGCCAGAAGTGCGTCCGCACCAACGACATCGATTGCATCGGCGAGGACGGCCGTCACCTGTCGTTCTTCGAGATGCTCGGCGATTTCTCTTTTGGCGGCGTCTCCAAGGAGCAGGCTTGCGCATGGGCCTTTGAGCTCATCACCAAGGAGTTCAAGCTGCCGCTCGACCGCCTGTACTTTACCGTCTTTACCGAGGACGACGAGACCCACGACGTGTGGCGTTCTCTGGGCGTTGCCGAGGACCACATCTCCCGCCTGGGCGAGGACGACAACTTCTGGGCCGCTGGCCCCACCGGCCCCTGCGGTCCGTGCTCCGAGATCTACTTTGACATGGGCGAGGAGGTCGGCTGCGGCAGCCCCGACTGCAAGCCTGGCTGCGACTGCGACCGCTTCCTTGAGTTCTGGAACCTAGTGTTTACCCAGTACGACCGTCAGGAGGACGGCTCCATGCCGGAGCTGCCGCATCGCAACCTCGATACGGGCATGGGCCTGGAGCGCATGGCCGCCATCATGCAGCACAAAACCGCCAATTACGACGGCGACTTGATGCAGCATCTCATCAAGCTGGGCGAGGAGATCAGCGGCAAGACCTATGACGCCGATGATTACTCCGGCGCCAGCCGCTCCCTGCGCATCATCGCCGACCACTCCCGTGCCGTCGACTTTATGATTTCGGATGGCATCCTCCCCGGTAACGAGGGTCGCGAGTACGTCCTTCGCCGTCTGCTCCGCCGTGCCGTGTTCCACGGTCGCCTGCTGGGTATCGAGGGTGCCTTCCTGACCAAGTTCATCGACGAGGTCAACGCTCAGATGGGCGAGGCCTATCCTGAGCTGCTCAAGAACGTCGCGCTCGTCAAGGGTATCGTTGCCTCCGAGGAGGAGCGTTTCTCCACGACGCTCGACAACGGCCGCGTTTACCTGGACGAGGCCCTGGCCGCGCTTGCCGAGGGCGCTGTGCTTCCGGGCGATGTTGCCTTTAAGCTTCACGACACCTTTGGTTTCCCCATCGACCTGACCGTCGAGATCGCCGGTACCACTGGGCACGACGTCGACATGGATGGCTTTACCGCTTGCATGGAGGACCAGAAGGCCCGCGCCCGCGCCAATGCCAAGGGCGACGCCTGGGGCAGCTTCAACGACGTGTGGGTCGAGCTTTCCGACAAGGTCGCCGCGACTGAGTTCGACGGTTATGACAACGATGTGATCGATGGCGCCAAGGTTGTCGCCATCGTGCGCAACGGCGAGTCCGTCGAGTCCGCCGCCGCGGGCGAGGACGTCGAGGTCGTGCTCGACCGCACCCCGTTCTATGCCGAGATGGGTGGCCAGCAGGGCGATGCCGGCGAGCTTTCCGCCGAGGGCGTTGCACTGACCGTTTCCGATACCAAGAACCACAATGGCCTGTACGCTCACGTCGCCCACGTTGTCGAGGGCACGCTTACTGTTGGTGCCGCTGTGACCGCCGCGCTCGACGCCGAGCGCCGTGGCTTCCTGCGCCGCAACCACACCGCCACGCACCTGCTCGACGCTGCCCTTAAGCAGGTCCTGGGCGAGCACGTCTCCCAGGCCGGCTCGCTGGTGACGCCCGAGCACCTGCGCTTTGACTTTACACACTTCGAGGCCCTGTCCTCCGAGCAGCTCAAGGCTGTCGAGGACCTGGTCAACCAGCAGATCTTCGCTTCCAAGCCGGTCGTGACCCGTGTCATGGGCATCGACGAGGCCAAGGCTGCCGGCGCTGTCGCCCTGTTTGGCGAGAAGTACGGCGACGTCGTCCGCGTTGTCTCCGTGGGCGCTGAGGACCAGCCGTTCTCCCGCGAACTCTGCGGTGGCACACACGCTGCCAACACCGCCGAGATCGGCCTGTTCAAGATCATTTCCGAGTCCTCCACGGGCTCCAATGTCCGCCGTATCGAGGCCGTGACCTCTAAGGGTGCCCTCGACTATATGGCCGACCGCCTGGCACTCGTTGACGCCGCTGCTACTGCGCTCAAGTGCCGCGTGGATGAGGTTCCCGCTCGCGTGGAGAACCTGCAGGCCGAGCTGCGCGAGACGTCCAATAAGCTCAAGAAGGCTCTGACCGGTGGCTCCTCCGACGCCATCTCCAGCGCCATCGAGGACGCCGTCGAGCTTGACGGCTATAAGCTCGTTGTCGCTGAGCTCCAGAGCCTTGAGGCTGCCGACCTGCGCAACGTATGGGATACCGTGCATCAGAAGGTCGCCGGCCCTGTCGCTTGTGTCGTCGCCAGTGTGACTGAGAAGGGCACTCCGGCCCTGCTCGCTGCCGGCTCCGATGACGCCGTCAAGGCCGGTTTCCACGCCGGTAACGTGATCAAGCAGATCGCGGGTCTGGTCGACGGTCGCGGTGGCGGTCGTCCCAACATGGCCCAGGCCGGTGGCAAGAATGCTGCCGGCATCGCCGATGCCCTCGCGGCCGCTAAGACCGCGCTCGGCGCCTAAGAATCTAAGAAGTCGCTGTGGTTGCGCTCGCGCTGGACATAGGGGAGACCAGGATTGGCATCGCCGTCTCGAGCCGTGATGGCAAGATGGCGATGCCTGTCAAGGTGCTTCCGGCTGCCGAGGTCACCGGTATGGCCAAGACGTTCCGCTACCTGGTTGAGGACTATGAGCCCGACATCCTGGTAAGCGGACGTCCCCTGACCATGGCCGGTGAGCCCGGCCCTCAGGCCGAGCGCGTTGCCGCTGTGGCGCAAAAGATTGCCGACGAGCTCGAACTTCCTCTGGAGTTTGAGGACGAGCGTCTGTCCTCGCAGGAGGCCAAGCGAATCCTGCGAGAGCAGGGACTCAACGAAAAGCAGATGAGGGGCAAGATTGACATGATCGCCGCCAGCCTGTTCTTGCAGACATGGCTCGATCGTAAAAACGAGGAGGTTTCGCATGCCTAGCGCTTCCGATCCGCGCCGGCAGAGTCGTCAGGGTCAGCCCTCGTCGCGCCCTACTCAGCCTGGTCAGCGCCCTGCGCAGCCGACGCAGCGCGCAGCTCAGTCTGCCGCGCGTCCGGTGCAGTCCTCCTCTCGTTCGGCCCAGCCTGCTCAGCGGACGGCTCAGCAGCCTTCTGCTCGTTCGGCCCAGCCTGCAGGCGGTACCCGCTTTAAGCAGCAGGCATCTACCCAGCGAGTGCAGGCCCCCCAGTCGCATTCGCATCACGCTCTCGGTTCCCACGGCGTTGCTCCGGCTACGCGCTCGAGCTATAACGCGCACGTCCGCCGTGGTACACAAAAGAAAAGCTCCCCGGTGCCTATGATTATCGGTGGCGTCGTCGCCGTGCTTGCGCTTGCTGCGATCGCTTTCTTTGCCGTGCCGGCCGTCAAGGGCTTCTTCGCCGGTGGGGATACGAAGGTCACGGCTGGTCAGCAGGTTACGGTGACCATTCCCGACGGTGCTTCGGGCGATACGATCGCCTCGATTCTCTCCGAGAACCATATCGTCGAAAATCCCAAGGATTATTATGCGGCGGTGAAAAAGCTCAATGCCGATATGTCGCTCAAGCCTGGTACTTATTCGTTCACTACACTCATGGATGCGACCAAGGTTGTTCAGCAGCTCATGGAAGGTCCCAACGCGGGCTCTAATGCGCTGACTATCCCTGAGGGCCTGACGGTCGATCAAGTCGCCGACCGTGTGGCCCAGGCCTACGACAGCATCTCCAAGGAAGACTTCCTCAACCAGGCCAAGGCCTCCAACTACGTGGACGACTATAGCTTCCTTAAGGACGCCGCGAACGATTCACTCGAGGGCTTCCTATTCCCCAAGACCTATTCGTTGGGTGATTCGCCGACGGCCGATGGCGTGATTCGCGCTATGCTCGATCAGTTTAAGACCGAGTACAAGTCGCTTGACTTTGCGAGCTGCGAAGCCAAGATCAAGGAACGCTACGGTGTGGAGATGTCCGACTACGACATCGTCAACTTGGCCTCTATCGTTGAGCGCGAGGGCCTCAACGCCGACCAGCGCGCGCACGTGGCCTCGGTCTTCTACAACCGTCTGGCGGGCAAGCTCGATGGTTTGCGCTATCTCAACAGCGATGCGACCATGATGTATGTCACCGGTGGCGAGGTTACCGCCGACGACCTGCAGAGCGATAGTCCGTATAACACCTATAAGCACGAGGGCCTACCGCCCACGCCCATCTGCTCTCCGTCGCTCGAGGCACTCAAGGCCACACTTGAGCCGACCGACTCCGATGACCTGTATTTCTACATTACGCAGGACGAGGAGTACTTCTCGCAAACCTACGAAGAGCATCAACAGTCTTGGAATTAGCATGAGGATTTTTAGCCCCAAACGTTACGTTGCCTCGGTTGATCGCATCGACCTTGATACCCTGTGGGCCGACGGCAAACGCGCCATTCTGCTCGATCGCGATAACACCTTGGTGCCGCGCGACACCGAGCAGGTTCCCGCCGCGGTTTCCGCGTGGCTCGATGCCGCCCGCGCCAAAGGCTTTAAGCTGTGCATGGTGTCCAATAACTGGCATCGCGACCAGGTCATGAGCTCTGCACGCGAGCTGGGACTCGAGGCCATCAGCCACGCCATGAAGCCGGCGCCGTTTGCCCTCAAGGCGGGTCTTAAGCGCCTCGGCGCCACGGCCGACGAGGCGGTGCTGATCGGTGATCAGCTCTACACTGACGTGTGGAGCGGCAACTTCGCCGGCGTCGATACCATCTTGGTTAAGCCGCAGGCGACGCAGGACCTGTGGTATACGCAGATCTTCCGTATCTTTGAGCGCCGGGCCCTGCGCGACCTTCCCTGCGAGGATTAGGTCTCGCTATGTCCCAGCACACCAAACACGGCTGCGACCATATCTTCTTTATCGGCTTTTTGGGCGCGGGCAAATCGACGCTCGCGCGCAACGTCGGCACCATGTTCAAGAGGCGTTTTATCGATACCGACCGCCTGGTCGTCCGCCGTTGCGGCAAGTCGGTAACCGAGATTTTTGAGACCGAGGGCGAGGATCGTTTTCGCGAGCTCGAGACCTCGGCACTCCGTTCGCTTCAAAGTGAGCGCAGCCTGTTGGTATCGTGCGGGGGTGGCATTGTCGAGACGCCGGTGAATATTGAGCTGATGCACGAAATGGGTACGTGCGTGTACCTCGAGGGCGACTTCGAGGATTCGATTCGCCAGATTCGTCGGTCCGACACGCGCCCCGATTTCCGCTCGCCCGAGCATGCCGCGCGCTTGTTTGAGCATCGCCGTCCGCTGTATCGCCAGGCCGCCGATATTACCCTTGATATTCGCAACAAGTCCTTCGAGGACGTTTCCTACCTTTGTGCCGAGATGCTTTTGGAGCGTGGACTGCTATGATTCGCCGCCAACTGATCAATTTCCAAAACCGCAGCGTCGATGTCCGTGCCGGATTGGGCGCGTTCGATGAGCTGTCGCGTATGTTTGCCTCGGCTGTGGGCAAGCCTAAGCGCGCGATGGTGGTTTGGAACTCCGCCACATCCGAGCGTTTTGGTGAAGTCGTCGAGCATGCGCTGGTCGACGCCGGTTTTGCCGTGTCGCAGTTCTCCCTTGAGGTTTCGCCTGCTGGTGCCACGCTGGCCGATGCCGATGCTATCTTTGGCGCCTTGTCTGCCAACGGCATTACCTGCGACGATCTGGTTGTCGCCGTTGGCGATGCCGCAACCTGCTCGGTTGTTAGCTGGTGCGCCAACCAGTGGTGTGGCCGAACCGAGTGCGCGCTGCTGCCGACGACCTTCGACGCCATGCTCACGGTCGCGACGACCATGAAGCCGCTCATTGCCTCGTCGTCGAATGCGCTTCCCGCTATCGCGTTCCGTCCCGAACCGGGCTTGGTTGTGTGTGATCTCGACCTTGTTCGCGAGGCGGAACCCGAGGACCTCAAGTTCGGCTATGCGGTACTTGTTGGCACCATGCTTTCGAGCAGCAAGTCCCGCTGGAATCAGTTTACTGAGACCGTCCCCGAGATTCTCGCGGGCGAGGAGGTCGCACTCGTCAATGCCGTTCAATGGTCTCAGACTGCCCGCAAGGACGTGCTGACGGCCACGAACCCGAGCGCTCGCCATGCGCTCGATTTTGGCAAGACGGGGGAGCGCACCCTGCGCGCTTGCTTGGGCGATGCCGCTTCGCAGGTCCCTGCCTACCAGCTGTTGTCCGAGGGCATGCGCTTTGAGGCGCGCCTAGCACACGATGCCTGCGACTTCGATATCGACTATGTGTTTGATCTCGATGACTGCCTGGAGGACTTTGGCATCGAGGAGCTTGCCTTCGACTTGGAGCCTGCCGCATATATCGAGGAGTTCCGCAGACAGCAGTTTGTCCGCTCGAACCGCAGCATGCTGCCGCTGCCCGCGGCGCTCGGCGCCATTCGCCTAACGAGCGTCGAGGACGAGGTTCTTGAGCGCCATGCTCACGCCTACTTGGCTTCTCGTAAAGAACTTCTCTAAGATTTATTGACTTCCATCGTCTTTCGTATCATGTTGAGGGGCGGGTTTTCAATCGGTTGCGGATCGCATGCGATTCCGTCGTTCGGTTGAGACCCGTCCCGTTTATATTGAGACAACAAGAAAGGAATCTGCATGTCTGAGTTTGCTGCCGGTCCTGCCGGTCGTATCGAGCGTGTCCGTGCCCTGATGGTCGAGCGTGGCTACGACGCCATCGTGGTGCGCGACGAGGCCAACCTTCGTTGGCTTACGGGCGTGAAGGGCGTCTTCGACTACACCTTCGAGTTCCCGCACGCTGCGTTTATTACGGCCGACCAGTGCCTGTTCCACACCGACTCGCGCTACCTCAACAGCTTTGAGGAGAACACGCCAGCCGGCAGCCCCTGGGTCTACGACATGGATGAGGGCACCATCCCCGGTTGGGTCGCCGGCAAGATCGCGGCCAACAAATGCCGCGTCTGCGCTGTCGAGGACGATATGCAGATTAATTTCTACCAGGGTATTCAGCGCGGCCTGGAGGACCGTTCCGTCGCCTGTATGCTGCCGCTGATGCACGACGATATCCGCAAGATGCGCGCCATCAAGGACGCCGAGGAGATTGAGCTCATGCGCCATGCGCAGTCGATCACCGATGCCGCCTTCCAGCACATGCTCGGCTTTATTAAGCCCGGTATGACCGAGAAGCAGGTACGCAACGAGCTCGAGAACTTTATGTTCGCCAACGGTGCCGACAGCCTGGCCTTCGGTTCCATCGTCGCGAGCGGCCCCAACACCGCCAACCCGCATGCCGTGCCGAGCGACCGCGTGATCGAGAAGGGCGATTTCGTTCTTATGGATTACGGCGCGGGCTATTGCGATTACCGCTCCGACATGACGCGCACTGTCGTGATGGGCGAGCCCACCCAGGAGCAGCTCGACCTGTACGCACTCGTGCGCCGTACGCACGAGGAGTGCGTCGCCGCCATCCATCCGGGCGTTGAGGGCAACGACATCTTCAAGCTCTCCAAGAAGATCATCGGCGATGCCGGCTATGGCGATTACTATAACCATGGCTTGGGTCACGGCGTGGGCATCGACATCCATGAGCTGCCCAACTTTAACCGCAGCAAGAATATCATCGAGGTCGGCTCGGTTATCACCATGGAGCCCGGCGTCTACCTGCCCGGCGTGGGCGGCGTGCGCCTGGAGGACTACGGCGTGGTCACCGAGAACGGCTATGAGCCCTTCACCAAGACCCCGCACGACCTGCACGTTATCGACTGCTAGTTTACTTCAGTAGATAGTTTGGGGCGGGGCGTCCGGATTGATTCGGACGCCCCGCGTTCTCTTTTTATGCGCTCGCCGCAGGCGCCGTCTGCAAGTGTATAATTTCTGTCGTATGTAATTTGGACGCTTGTGCGTTCTGCCCATAACAAGAAAGGTCGCTATGCCTACCATTTCCACCGCCGACTTCAAGAACGGCCTCGGTCTCCGCATCAAGGACAAGGTCTACACCATCGTCGAGTTCCAGCATGTCAAGCCGGGCAAGGGCGGCGCGTTTGTGCGCTACAAGACCCGCGACATCAAGAGCGGCCGCGTCGTCGAGAACACCTGCAACGCCGGCACCAAGTTCGAGAGCGTCATGCTCACCACCCGTGAGTTCCAGTACCTCTACAACGATGGCACCGACTACATCTTCATGGACAACGAGTCCTATGAGCAGGTTCCCGTTCCCGAGGACATGGTGGGCGAGAACTCCAAGTGGCTGCGCGAGAACGACATCTGCCAGCTGCTCTTCGCCGACGATGAGCTCATGGGCGTGACCCCGCCGATGTTCATCGAGACCACCATCGTCCAGACCGACCCGGGCTTTAAGGGCGACACCGTCCAGGGTTCCACCAAGCCGGCCACGATCGACACCGGCGCTGTCATCCAGGTCCCCATGTACCTCAACGAGGGCGAGGTCATCAAGGTTGACACCCGCGACGGCAAGTTCGTCTCCCGCGTCTAGCAACCAACTCTTCTAGGAGGACTCATGCCCCAGGAAATCAAGATTGACGGCATCGGCATTTCGCCCGATGTTCTGACCGCCATCGTCTCGCGCGCCGTGTCCGATGTCGAGGGCATCGCCTCCGTTGGCGTCAAGGACCTTGCCACCAACCTTGTCTCCATGATGCTCTCGTCCAAGGCCCCGGCTTCTGAGCCGGCGGTCGAGGCCGAGGTCGTCGGCGACAAGCTCGCACTCACCGTGCGCGTCGTGGTGTTCTTTGGCTATCCGTTCAAGAAACTCGCCGAGGCCGTTCGCGCTGCCGTGGTCGCCGCCATCGATGCCCAGGTTGGCGTTGAGGTCGAGCGCGTTGACGTTTGCATCGACGGCCTCGTTTTCCCCAAGGAGTAACCTTTGAGCCTTAAGGTTTATCGCGGGCGTACGCTTGCCCGCAGTCAGGCGCTGCAGCTGCTGTTCCAGGCCGAGGCCACGGACAGCCCGCTCGAGCGCGTCCTCGAGGGTGATTTCCTGATCTCGAAGGGGCCCCTCGATCCCTATGCTCTGGAGCTGTGCCGAGGTGCCTACGAGCATATCGACCGCATCGACTGTGCTCTGCGCTCCGTTGCCAAGAACTGGGATCTTATGCGCATGCCCGGCGCCGACCGCAACCTGCTGCGTATCGCCGTTTACGAGATGCGTTTCCTCACCGACGAGGAGGTCTCGGACGCCATCGTGATCAACGAGGCCGTTGAGCTTGCCAAGGCCTATGGCACCGACCAGTCCGCGTCGTTCGTCAACGGCGTGCTGGGTAAGATCGCTCGCAGCGAGGAGCTGCCGGGCGAGGACCTATACCAGGAGCTGCTGGCCGAGGATCGCGCTCGCGAGGAGGCACAGGCTGCCGAGGCTGCCGCAAAGGTTGCGGTTGCTCAGGCCGAGGCCGGCGTTCTCGACGAGGACGCTGAGGTCGCCGAGGCCGAGACCGGTACCGTCGAGGAGTAGCCATGCCAGAGGGTTCCGTCCGCAACTTCGACGAGATTTCGGACCGCTTGGACCAGATCATAGCTACCGTTCGCTCTAAGGATACGTCCTTGGAGCGTTCGCTCGATCTGTTTGACGAGGCGATTGAGCTGGGCTCCCGTGCGGTCGACATGGTCGATAAGTTTGAGCTGACGCCGCGTGAGGCCGACAAGCTCGAGCAGGAATACGATGAGGATGCGGCAAACGAATCCCAGGATAGCTAGGCCGCATCTCCGGATACGAATGGTTGATGGCATTCATGAAACGCGTGCGTCTTGATGACGAACTGATTTCACAGGGCATCTGCGCCGATCGCGCGGATGCCCTTCGCACTCTTATGGCTGGCTTGGTCTCGAGTGGCGGCGAGCGCTTGACTTCGCCGGGCCTTAAGGTGACCCCGGGCCTGCCGTTGCACGTGAAGGGGCGCATTCCCTATGTTGGCCGCGGCGGTCTTAAGCTCGAAGGCGCGCTTGATACGTTTGGTATCAATCCGACGGGCCTTGCCTGTCTGGATGTGGGCTGCTCTACCGGCGGCTTTACTGATTGCCTGCTCAAGCGCGGAGCTGCGACCGTTGTCTCGGTGGACGTGGGTCGCGCCCAGTTCGATTGGTCGTTGCGCCAGGACGATCGCGTGACGCTGCGTGAGCGCACAAACGTGACGCAGCTGCCTGAGCTTGGCTATGCCGGCACTATCGACCTGGCTGTGTGTGATGTCTCGTTTACCAGCATCGCGAACATTATCGATGCGGTACTGGCGTGCCTGGCGCCTACGGGTGCATTCTGCACGCTCGTAAAGCCGCAGTTTGAGGCTCCGGCGGCGCTGGTGGGCGAGGGCGGCATTGTGACCGATTCCGCCGTGCGCCGCGATACACTCGTGGCGGCGGTTGAACTCTTTGCTGCCAAGGGCCTGTTCCCGGTCGATGTGTGCGTGTCGCCCATTCATGGTGCCAAGGGCAACGTTGAGTTTTTCCTGTACGGCACGAGATTTGACCCCGGCGATCGCTCGCAAGACGAGCTGCAATCCCAGGTATCGGTTATGAGCGAGAAAGCTGCAACGCTATGAAGGTCTTTCTGGTTCCCAATTACTACAAGCAAGAGGCGGTCGAGAGCGGCCTGATGCTCGAGCTTTGGCTGACGCGCCAGGGCTATGAGGTCGCATGGGCTGCCGACCAGCGATCGAAGATTCAAAGCACGCCTGATATTGACGGCTCCGATCTGGTCATTACGCTCGGCGGCGACGGCACGTTGCTGCGCGCTGCCCGCATCCTCAACCATCGTGAGATTCCTATCCTCGGTCTTTCCTATGGTCACCTGGGTTTTTTAACTGCTGCGAGTCCCGAGGAGCGCGACATTCTGCAGGTCGTGAGCGACGCCCTGTCCGGCGAGCTGCATGTGAGCCGTCGCGCTACCATCGCCGCGGATATCGTGTCCGTGCGCGAAGATGGTACGAAGGATGTTGTGCGCACCTTCGCCCTCAACGACATGGCGCTTACGCGCGGCCCCCTGTCCGATATGGTCGAGTTTGACATCACGGTGTCCGGTCACCATATCGACCGCCTACGCGGTGACGGTGTCGTCGTTTCGACGGCGACTGGTTCTACGGGTTACGCGCTCAGCGCCGGTGGCCCCATCGTGAGCCCTGACTATACGGGCATGGTCTGCGTACCCATTGCGCCGCACACCATTCAAGCTCGCGCTTTCTTGACTTCGCCGAGCGATGTCGTCGAAATCTTTATGTCTGATGACCGTCCGAGCGTTCCGGCGATCGCTATCGATGGACAGTTTATTACCTGCGACGGCACGGTCGAGAGCGTGGCCGTGCGCCGAGGCCCCGGCGATGTGCTGCTGCTGGATTACGGCCCCGAGAGCTTCTATAACTCGGTGAGCCGCGTATTCTACGGAGTCCGCCATGATCGATGAGATGCAGGTTTCTAACATTGCACTCATTCGCGAGGCGACGCTGGTGCCGAGTGCCGGCCTGACTGTCCTGACCGGCGAGACCGGCGCCGGCAAGACCGCGCTGCTCTCGGCCCTCAAGCTTATTTTGGGTGAGCGCGCGGATTCGTCGACGGTGCGCGAGGGCGAGGCGCTGGCGAGCGTCGAGGCGCGCCTGTTTGACGGCCCGCACGACACGGAAGGCTTCACGGTCCAGCGCAGCCTTTCCGCCGAGGGCCGCAGCCGCGTCAAGATTGACGGCCGCATCGCCAGCGTGCGCGAGCTTTCGGAGCGCGTCGGCGTGATGATGGATCTGTGCGGCCAGCACGAGCACCAGCGCTTACTCGATCCGGCGCATCACGTTGCGATGGTCGATGCGTGGGCGGGACGCTCTGCGCTCGAGGCGCTGGATGCGTACCGCGCCTGCTTTAAGGCTTCGCGGGCTGCCGCCAAGGAGGTTCGACGTGTCGAAGAGGCCTCGCGTGCGCAGGGGAGCCGCGTCGAGGAGGCGCGCTTTGCCCTCGAGCGCATCGGCGAGGTCGACCCCAAGCCGGGTGAGTATGAGGAACTCGAGAAGCTGCTGCCGCGCTCCGAACATGCCGAGGTACTGGTTGCCACGGCTAACGATGCCCATGCATCGCTTGCCGCCGAAGGGGGAGCGCTCGATGCCGTGAACAGCGCCGTGGCAGAGCTTTCCCGAATGGCTACCGTCGATCGCAAACTCGGCGACATTGCCGATGCACTATCGGATGCCTGTATCTCCCTTGAGGATTGCGCGAACGAGCTTCGTGCCTATCGCGATGGCATCGCCTTCGACCCGCGCGAGCTCGCTCGCATGCGTGAGCGGTATTCCGACCTCAAGGGTCTGTTGCGTCAGTGGGGTCCCACTATGGACGATGTTTTTGCCATGCGCGATCGCTCGCAAGAGCTGTTGTCGCTGGTAGACGATGGTGATGAGCAGATCAAGAAGGCGCGTGAAGCGCTTGGCGCAGCAGAGCATGAACTGTTCGCCGCCGCCAAGGCGCTTAAGCGTGCACGCAATACGGCGGCTCCGCGCTTCTGCCACGAGGTGGGCCGCCAGATGGCTCGCCTGGAGATGGGCAGCGCCGAGCTCGTCTGGGAGTCGCGTGATCTTCCCCGTGCTGAGTGGACGCCCGTTGGTCCTTCGAGCTACGAGCTGCTATACCGCAGCGGTGCCGGTTTGACGCCGCGCCCCCTGCGTCGAATTGCGTCGGGCGGCGAGCTCAGCCGCGTCATGCTGGCAAGTAAGGTTGTCCTCGGTAACGCGGACGGTGTCGATACGCTGGTGTTTGACGAGGTCGATGCTGGTGTCGGTGGCTCCACGGCGCGTGCGCTCGCGGGCGTGCTGGCAGATCTCGCCGCTACGCATCAGGTGATTGTCGTAACCCACTTGGCGCAGGTCGCCGTCATGGCTGACAAGCATTATGTCGTCAGCAAGGAACCGGGCGATGTTCCCCAGACGCATTTGGGCGAGGTAACCGGCGAAGCGCGTACTGCCGAGATCGCCCGCATGTTGAGCGGCGATCAGTCCGAGGCAAGCTTGGCCCACGCAAAGCAGATGCTCGAAGAAGCTCGAGGTTAGGTCGTATCAGCGGTGTTGGTGGGACAAAATAGACTGAAATTTTTGTCCCACTACGCGTTTTACTCCACAACCTTATCCGGCTGGATGAGCTCCTCGTAGTAGCTGATATGCTCACGCGCGTCTTTAATCTCGGGCAGCAGGAAGTTGTAGATGACTTCGATGATCATCGTGGCGCTGATCTTGGAGAACGCGAAGTCACCCGTTGTCAGCAACGCTTCGTGATTGACGGTATTAAAGGTGTAGTCGGCGAGGCGCGCAAGTGGGGATTTGCTGTCACTGCTGATGACGACTACGGTTGCGCCGCAGTTGCGAGCCGCTTTTGCCATGCGATTCAGTCGGCGCGATTTGCCAGAGTTTGAGATGAGCACGATGACGTCACCCGGGCGTAACGTGAGCGCAAAGCCGATTGATGTCTCGCTAATGGTGCTCGCCATGCAGCGCAGGCCCAGCTGCGAAAACTTAAACGTCGCATCGAGCGCGACCGCGTTCGTATTGCCCACAGCTGCAAACTCAATAACCCCTGCATGCTTAAAGGCATGCACAACAGCCGCCAGCGTATCGTGGTCGATTCCGTCGATGGTCGCATTAAGCTCGCTTACCTTGGCAGCCAGGATGTTCTTGAGGCTCTGCTCCATATTGTCGAGCGAGACCTCGTCGGTCAGGCCCTCGTTGCGCTGGCTTTCCAAATCCCTCGCCAACGAAAACTGAAAGCTGCGGAAGCTACCAAAGCCCAGCTTGCGGCAGAAGCGCGAAACGGTCGCTTCGGACGTGGCAGCGGCGCGCGAGAGCTGAGCCGCCGTGAGGCGTGGCGCCTCGGACTGGTGCTCCAATATATAGTCGACAATGCGCTGCTCGGACTCGCTGTATCCCTGATGGGTACTAATGAGGGAAAGTGCGCTCTTGCTACTATCGGTCATGGATGGCTCCTGGTTGGCATGAAAATCTAACTCGATTTGCAATGCCATAGTATACGGGCATTTTCAATTACAAGATACACCTTGCTGTTTCAAGTGTTGATGGTAAACTTTCACCTACCGTTTACGGTTATGAAAGAACCTTTCACCGGAGAATTGCACCTTGTCTCTTCTCACGCGGACGGTAGGTTGGTATCTTTCAGTTGTGGAAAAACGCGCATTGAAGCGCGTGTAGGGGAGCGCCCGCGGGCGCTGTACTCAAGAAGGAGGGACACATGGCTAAGTTTGACATCATCGCCGCGACCGGTTGCCCGACCGGCATTGCGCACACCTTCATGGCTAAGGAGGCGCTGGAGAAGGCAGCTGCCGAGCGCGGTCTGACCATTAAGGTCGAGACTCATGGCCAGGTCGGTGTCGAGAACGAGCTCACCAAGAGTGAGATCGCTGGTGCCAAGGCCGTCGTCGTCGCAGCCGACAAGGATGTCCAGGCTGAGCGTTTCGCCGGCAAGCCCATGGTTTCCGTTGGTGTTTCCAAGGCCCTGTCCGTTGAGGCCGCCGGTAAGCTGATTGACCGCGCGCTCGCCGCCAAGGGCGACGACACGGTTGCCGCTGCCGCCGATGTCGAGGACGAGGTCGAGGAGAAGGAGTCCATCGGTCACGTCATCTACAAGCACCTCATGAACGGCGTCAGCCACATGCTGGTCTTCGTCGTTGCCGGTGGTGTTCTGACCGCCATTTCGTTCCTGTGGGGCATCACGTCCTTTGATTCGACGGCTGCCGACTACAACAGCTTTGCCGCGATGCTCAAGATTATCGGCGGTATCGCCATGAACCTCATGGTTCCGGTGCTCTCCGCTTACATCGCCGAGTCCATCGGCAAGCGCCCGGCGCTCGTCCCCGGTTTCGTCGCCGGTATGATTGCCATCCAGGGCTTGCCTGTTAACGCCGATACCGGCATGATCGACGCCGGTGGCGCAGGTGTGGGCTTTGGCTTCCTAGGCGGCATCGTCGGCGGCTTCCTCGCTGGCTATGTCATCCTGCTGCTCGAGAAGGTTTTCTCTAAAATTCCTGCGAGCCTTAATGGCCTGAAGGCAATCTTCCTGTATCCGCTGTGCTCTACCGCCATCGTCGGTCTGGTCATGCTTGGTATTTCCGGCCCCATGGCTGCCATTAACCAGGGCATGATGGATTTCCTGCAGAGCCTCGGTAACTCCGGTCCGGTGATCCTTGGCCTGGCCATCGGCTGCATGTGCGCCTTTGATATGGGCGGCCCGGTCAACAAGGCTGCTTACGCTACTGGCACCTTCCTGCTCGGTACCGCTCTCGAAGCTGGCGTCGGCACCGAGACCTACAACTTCGGCACCAACTTCATGGCTGCCGTCTCCGCCGCTTGCATCGTTCCGCCGCTGATCACCACCTTCGCCGTCGTTGTCGGCAAGAAGTACTTCAGCCAGGAGGATCATGACGCCGGTATCGTCAACCTCATCCTTGGTTGCACCCACATCACCGAGGGCGCCATTCCGTTCATGACCAAGAACATCTGGCCCGTTATGCCCATCATGATGCTCGGTTCTTCCATCGCTTCCATCTTGACCATCTTCTTCAACGTTCACGATCCGGCGCCTCACGGCGGCTTCCTGGTCCTGCCCGTTGTCGAGAACGGTCCGCTGTGGGTCCTCGCGATCCTCATCGGCGCCGTGGTCGGTGGCATCCTGTTCGTGGCTTTCAAGAAGTACGACTTCGAGAAGAACCAGAAGCCCGCTCCTGCAACCAAGCCGGTTGAGGCCCCCAAGGCCGCTGCCGTCGAGGCCCCCAAGGCCGAGGCTGCTGACTTCGTGAAGGTCGAGAACGTCTTTGTCGCCGAGGACTTCGCTTCTCGTGACGAGGCTCTGAGCTTCGTTTCCAACCAGGCTGTCAAGGCCGGTATCGCCAGCGACGCCGACGCCGTGATGAACGCCTTCCTGGCCCGCGAGGCCGAGGGCACCACGGGCATGATGGAGGGCTTCGCCATCCCGCATGCCAAGTCCGACGCCATTACCGAGGCTGCCGTCATCGTCGTCAAGGACGAGTCCGGCGTGACCGGTTGGGACACCATGGACGGCGCTCCCGTCAACGTTGCCATCGCCCTGCTCATCCCGGGCGCTCAGGCTGGAACCACGCACCTCAAGATCCTGTCCAAGGTCGCCGAGGCGCTCATGGACGAGGACTTCCGTGCCACCGTCAAGGGTTCCACCAACGCCGCCGAGATCGCCAAGACGATCAACGCCCGTCTGGTCTAATTCCACGGTACGCGAATAACATCGCCCCCTGTAACAAAGGCGGAGCCCCTCTCCAGGGCCTCCGCCTTTTTCATGCCCCTTCTTCTAACTTGCGGTGAAATAAGGACTGTTTAAACGTTTCAACCGCAAAATCAGTCCCTATTTCACCGCAACTTACAGAAGGACATAGAGGGAACTGCCCATTGAGTCTTTGTCGCGAACAGATCCTCAGCCAGAATTCCGTTCCGCCGATATTGCTCTGGACCGACCGAGTTTCCGCAGCTCGCCCGCCGGGCGGGGCGGTTAAGTTTGTCGCGAGTTCCGCACGCAAAGGAAAGCACTTAATGTGCTTTTCGTCTTGCGCAGGACTGTAGAGCAGCAAACTTAACTGCCCCGCCCGGCAGGCAAGCGTACAGGAACGACATCTGTCCAACAATTCGTGCGAAACATAATGAAAAACCGTTTGATGTGAGTTAATATAAACAACGTCGTGAATCTGACTCCTGCCACATGCATGACAGGGGTTAAACACAAAAAGGAGTCAACTATGGTTTCTGAGAAGGCTACCCTCGTTAATCCTCAGGGTCTGCACATGCGTCCGGCTGGTCTGTTCGCCTCCACCATGGGCAAGTACGCCTGTGACGTGACGGTCGTTACCCCCGAGAAGGAGGTCAACGGCAAGTCCCCGATGGCCCTCATGGCTGCTGGTATCCCCTGCGGCACTGAGGTCGAGGTCAAGTGCGACGGCGCTGACGAGGCCGAGGCTCTGGCTGCTGCCATCGAGCTCATCAAGAGCGGTCTTGGCGAGTAGAACTCAAACGGGTCGCATGTTGAACAACTAAGTTCATATTTGGGGGCGCAGTGACCTGTTGTAAGGTAGCTGCGCTCTTTTGTCATGGATATGGCAAAACGCTTTATCACATGACACGGAGAGAGGAATGGGAATGTATCAGGGAGTCAACGCTTCCGAGGGCATCGGTATCGGCACCGTCATGGTCGCCGTCGATCCCGACTTGACGTTTGAGCCGCACGAGGTTGCTGATTCGGCAGCAGAGAAGGAGCGCTATCAGTCCGCTCTTTCGGTCTTCTGCGAGAAGACCCAGGCTCAGGCCGACCACATGAAGGAGACGGTGGGCGAGGCCGAGGCCGAGATCATGAGCGGACATATTGTCCTGGCTCAGGATCCGGGTATGACCGACGCCATCAACGCCGCCATTGACGGTGGTACCTGCGCCGAGCAGGCGCTCATGGACACCTCGACCATGTTCGAGAACATGTTCCTGTCCATGGACGACGAGATGTTCCGTCTGCGCGCGGCCGACATCGCCGACATCCGCACCGGTATTCTGGCCGAGCTGCTGGGCAAGGAGGTCGTCGACCTCTCCGTCCTGCCCGAGAACACTGTCGTTGTCGTGCACGACCTCACGCCGTCCATGACCGCCACGATCGATAAGGCCCACGTTGCCGGTATCGTCACCGAGACCGGTGGCCGCACGTCGCACTCCGCGATTATTGCGCGCGCCCTTGAGATCCCGGCTGTCCTTTCGGTTTCCAATAGCTGCACCGCGCTGCGCAACGGTATGACCGTTGTCGTCGACGGTGGCAAGGGTATCGTCGAGGCCGATCCCGACGAGGAGACGCTCGCCGCCTACACCGCCAAGGCCGAGGCCTTCGCTGCCGAGAAGGCAGCCCTCGAGGCCTTCCGTGGCAAGCCGTCCGTGACTGCCGATGGCATCAAGAAGATCATCGCCTGCAACATCGGTAACCCTGATGACGTGCCCAACGCGCTCGATCACGATGCCGAGGCCATCGGTCTGTTCCGCTCCGAGTTCCTGTTCATGGACTCTGCCGAGCTTCCTTCCGAGGAGGAGCAGTTCAACGCCTACCGTAAGGTCGCCAGCGCGCTCAAGGGCGCTCCGGTCATCATCCGCACGCTCGATGTGGGTGGCGACAAGGAGATTCCGTATCTGCACATGGTCAAGGAAGATAACCCCTTCATGGGCTTCCGCGCCGTGCGTTACTGCCTGGCCAATCCCGACCAGTACAAGGTCCAGCTCCGCGCTCTGCTGCGCGCTAGCGCCTTCGGTGACGTAAAGATCATGATTCCGCTCGTCACTTGCGTCGAGGAGGTCTTGGCTGTCAAGGAGCTTGTCGAGCAGTGCAAGGCCGAGCTGACTGAAGAGGGTCGCAAGTTCAACGAGAACATCGAGGTCGGCATCATGGTTGAGACGCCTGCCGCTTCGCTGCTCGCAGATCGTCTTGCCGAGGTCGCCGACTTCTTCTCCATCGGCACCAACGACCTGATCGGCTACACCATGTGCGCCGACCGTGGCAACGACACCATCTCCAACCTGTACCAGGTTTACTATCCCGCCGTGCTCCGCTCGCTCAAGAACATCATCGAGAGCGGCGTGAAGGCCGGCATCATGGTCGGTATGTGCGGCGAGGCCGCTGCCGATCCGCTGCTCGAGCCGCTGCTGATCAGCTGGGGCCTGGAGGAGTTCTCGATGAGTGCTCCGTCGATCCTGCGCGCCCGTAAGACCATCAGCCAGTGGACCAAGGCCGAGTGCGACGAGCTCGCCGAGAAGGCGCTCGCCTGCAACACCGCCGCCGAGGTCAAGGCACTGCTCGAGTCCGCAGCTCGCTAATTTGGTATCAGAGGTAACCGCGTGGTTGGAATGGGCCGGCCACGCGGCCCTCACATATACAGGGGGTACTGTAAATGTTCTACACGCTAACCGCTAACCCGGCTGTCGACATGACGGTTTCGAGCTCTCCGCTCGAGCCCGACGAGAACGTCCGCACCGGTTCGGCCAGCTACACGGCTAACGGCAAGGGCCTCGACGTGTCCTTCGCCTTTAAGAAGATGGGCGTCGACACCGTCGCGCTCGGCTTCTTCGCCGGCTTCACGGGCAAGTTCATCGTCGAGGAGGTCATGAACCTGGGTTGCCTCTGCCGCCCGGTCTGGACCGACGGTATCACGCGCATTAACACCTACGTCAACGATGGCCAGCACGAGTACGGCATCCTGAACCCTGGTGCTCCGATCACGCCGCAGCACCAGGAGGAGCTCTATAACATCCTGGACACCGCGGGCGATCTCGAGTGCCTGATCGTTTCCGGCTCCGTGCCTCCCAAAGCTACGCCCGACTTCCTGGCTCAGGTCATGGAGCACGCTCAGGCTCGTGGCGCCGACGTCGTCCTGGACCTGTCCTCCGACAAGCTCAAGGAGCTCGCTCACAAGAAGCCGCTGCTCATCAAGCCGAACCATCACGAGATGAAGGCCATCTTCGGCGTGCCGGTCGACACCGACGACGAGGTTCGCGTTGCTATGAAGATGGCTCACGACGCTGGCGTTCAGAACGTGCTGCTCACCCGTGGTAGCCGCGGCGACGCTTACTTCTCCAACGGCGAGGACATCTGGTACGCCAAGCGTGAGTTCAACATCAAGCTGGTTTCTTCCGTCTGCGCTGGCGACTGCACCCTCGCTGCGTTCCTGCACAAGTGGTACAGGGATCGCGACAACGTCGAGGAGGCCATGAAGCTCGCTATGGCCACCGGCGCCAACGTTGCCGAGTCCGTCGGCATCGGCGACTTCGGTCACGTCGACGAGTACAGCAAGCGCGTTGCTGTCCGCAAGCTCGATCGTCAGTAATCGAAACGCGACATATTCGTGCGCATGCGGCGCCCCGGTTTCGGCTGGGGCGCCTTTTTTGTTCCGTCATTGGAGAGAGATGTTCTGCCGTACTTCATCGCTTCCACACCGTTCACCGAGTTGTCCTAGCCTTTTACCGATGGGTGGAATATACTTTCACCAACACGTTACTTCGTGAAAGGAACATTCATGATTTACACGCTCACTGCAAATCCCGCCATTGACTACAACATCTCCTGCGACGGCCTTGCTGCCAACACCGTCACGCGTACCCGTAACGCCGTCTACACGCCCAACGGCAAGGGTCTCAACGTCTCGTTCACCCTCGATCACTACGGTGTCGACACCACGATCCTGGGCTTTTTCGCCGGCTTCTCGGGCGAGTTTATCGTTAAGGGCGCCGAGGCCCTGGGCGTGCCCGTCAAGCCCGTTTGGACCGACGGCATCACGCGCGTCAATGTGTTCCTCAATGCCGGACCCGACACCGAGTACAACATGGTCAACGCCGGTGCCGCCATCAACGAGGCCAACGAGCAGGAGATGTTTGAGCTCATCGATTCGCTTGATGACATGACCTGCCTGGTCATCAGCGGCTCGCTGCCTCCCAACACTTCCGAGGGCTTCTTGGCCGAGGTCCTGCGCCGCGTCAAGGCCAAGGGGGCCGAGTTCGTCCTCGATATCTCGAGCCATCAGCTGGCAGACCTCATTGCCATGGAGCCGCTGCTGATTAAGCCCAACGACGACGAGCTGCTCGATATCTTTGGCATTAAGGTGAGCGGTGGCGACGACGAGTCCGTCAAGGGCGCGATGGCCGAGCTGCACGCCAAGGGCGCCAAGAATGTGCTGCTGACTCTTGGCGGCGCTGGTGCGTACTTCTCTAACGGCGAGCACATCTGGTTTGCCAACCGCACCTTCGACGTCAAGCTGCTGTCGACGGTGTGCGCCGGCGATTCCTCGCTCGCTGCCTTCCTGTCCGTGTGGCACGACGCCCCCGAGCGCGTCGAGGACGCCCTGCGCCTTTCGATGGCCACTGGCGCCAACGTGGTCGAGTGCCCCGGTCTGGGTGATTTTGCCAAGGTGGACGAATATAAGAAGCACATCGAGGTTCGCCAGGTCTGCTAGTTCCGGCACCTTGTCTGAATAGTTTGATTATTTCGCATCCGTCTTAGACTAGGACGGATGCGTTTTTGTTTATCGGACTTGCGTGTGCAGTGGAGGCTGTTTCTTGCTAGACTTCTTGCAGACGCAATCGATAGCCAATTTGATAGTCGCAGGAGGCCATAGGCATGTGCAATGTTTCGCTCAACGGTACTCAACCGTCCGATGCCTCCCTGCGCGTCCTTCGTGCGCTCGAGGCGGCCGGTCTTGAGGCCTGGTACGTGGGCGGTTGGGTGCGCGACGCCCTGATGGGATGCCCCAGCCACGATGTTGACATGTGTTGCAGCGGCCTGTGGCAGGAGTCCAAAGTGGCGCTCGAGGCCGCTGGTATCGCGGTCGTGGAGTCGGGCATTAAATTTGGCGGAATCACGGCTATTTCCGATGGCGAGCGTATCGAGGTCACCACGTACCGTCTGGATGGCTTTTACACCGATGGTCGCCATCCCCAGAGTGTGGAGCGTGCCGCCTCGCTCGAGGACGATCTGGCGCGCCGCGACTTTACCGTCAACGCAATGGCCTGGCATCCCGAGCGCGGGCTTGTCGACCGCTACGACGGCCAGGGTGACTTGGAGCGCAAGCTGATTCGCGCTGTCGGCGATCCCAAGCGTCGCTTTAACGAGGACGCCCTGCGCATGCTGCGTGCTGTGCGCTTTGCCTGCCGTCTGGACTTTATGATTGAGCCCGAGACCAAGCGTGCGCTTGCCGAGCGCGCGCCGCTGCTCGATGCCGTGGCGCGCGAGCGTGTGGGTATTGAGCTCGAGGGCATTCTTTCGACCGGTCATGGGGGAGACGCGATGCTTCGCTATCCCGAGCTCATCTGTGCCGCTGTGCCCGAGTTGGCAGCGGGTCGCGGGTTTGATCAGCGCAGTGTCTATCATGCGTTTAACGTCTACGAGCATATCGCCCGTGTGCTGACGGTGGCAGGGGAGCTGGCGCTGTGCGACGGCGTCGCGCCATCGTCGAGCCTTATGTGGGCGGCGTTTTTGCACGATGTCTCCAAGCCCGAGTGCTTTACGGTCGATCACGCCGGCAGCGGACACTTCTACGGTCATCCCGAGCTCGGTGCCAAGAAAGCGCGCGTCATTATGGATCGCCTGGCGCTCTCGCACGACTTGGTGCGCGACGTGTGCCTGCTCATCAAATACCATGACAAGCCGCTGCGCCCCGAGCGCTCCTGTCTGCTCAATATGATGCGCGCGCTTTCGGGTGAGGGCGTCGACACGGCCCGCCTGATTGACGAGCTCATGGACCTTAAGCGTGCCGACACACTTGGCAAGGCCCCGTCGTGCTTCTATTACGTTGAGACGATTGAGGAGATGCGCGCGATGGCGCACGAGCTGCTGAGGGCGGGGGAGCCCTATACGCTCAAGATGCTCGCCATCAACGGCGGCGACCTGATCCGTGCTGGAGTCAAGCCCGGGCCGGAACTGGGGCAGCTTCTCAACTCCGCCCTCGACGCCGTGATCGAAGACAACATTCCCAACGATCGCGAAGCTCTTTTGGTCCATCTTAACTTGAATTAGCTACCTAGTTTACCTGCGTGTTCCATAACCTGCCGACAATTTTTTGGCAATTTGGAATTTCTTCTTGCGCTGACGTTTTTTGTCCCGTAATATATTTCCTCGCAGCACGGCAGTGCAGATGTCATGTGGCCCGTTCGTCTAGCGGTTTAGGACGCCGCCCTCTCAAGGCGGAGATCACCAGTTCGAATCTGGTACGGGCTACCACTTCTTTTCTGCTGAGGCTTATGGCCCGTTCGTCTAGCGGTTTAGGACGCCGCCCTCTCAAGGCGGAGATCACCAGTTCGAATCTGGTACGGGCTACCTCGCATCTGATACCCGGACTTCCTATGGAAGGCCGGGTTTTTTATTTCAAGACTTTAGTCCGCTGGCCGCGCAGCGGCCAGCTTTAAACCACCCGCTACG
>CAJMRE010000030.1 GCA_905215755.1 uncultured bacterium | reverse complement strand
CAGGTGCCGTTCATGCGCTGCTCGATGCCGTTGTCGAAGTAGATGATCTTGGCGTCCTCGCCGCCCAGCTCGATGGCGACATCGGTGGCCGGGATAAGGGTCTCGACGGCGCGTTTGCTGGCAATGACCTCCTGGACAAATTCCAGGTCGAGCCACTGGGACAGCAGCAGGCCGCCCGAGCCGGTAATGGCGCAGGTCATCTGGGCCGTCGGCAGCACGGTCGCAGCACCTTCGAACAAATCGCGGGCGCAAGCGCGGACGTCGGTGTGGTGGCGCTGGTACTTGGCGTAGACGATCTGGTTGTCGTCGTTGAGCACGGCGAGCTTAACGGTAGTGGAGCCCACGTCGATGCCCAGATGCAGGTTGCCGCGGGCGTTCTCGGGGTTGAAGATCGCGCCTTCGGGGGCGTGGACGGCGGCTACGGGCTCAGCGGCGGTGGCTGGCTCGCTAGCGACGGACGTCTCCCCTGCCGCGTTCTTGGCATCGGCAACTGCCTCGGCAACTTTCTCGGCAGCTGCGGTCGCGGCCTTCTGCGCGGCATCCACCACGGCGGGTGCAGCCTCACGCGCGGCAGCGACCATACGGTCCTTAATGCCCTCGACGAGTTTGCTCATTGTCTCTCCTCTTAGTTGTTGGACTCGACGGCTGCGGTGGTGTCGGCCGCGTCCTCGAGCTGCAGGTTCAATAGCTTCATGCCGTATTCCGGCACGTTGATATCGATGGGTTGGCCATACAGGTCACCAGGGCGCACAAAAGCGAGCACCGTCATAATGCGCGCCATGGCCTCGGGCGATTCGGTGAGCCCACGCTCAAACCAGCGCTGAATCATGCCAACCTCGGCACTCACGACGTAGGTGACGTAGTAGTCAAAGAACGTGCCCAGCGCCAGGCCCAAAATGCCCGTCTGCGCACGCGGCACCACAGCCTCACGCGCGGTGTCGATAATCCTTTTAATGAAGGCCTGGTCGCCGCCCGGACCCAGCAGCGCACCGATTAAGTCGCGATTGGCCGCAAGATAACGCAGCAGCTCAACCGAACCGGGTGCCGGCTCGAGCTCATCGATGTTGTGATAGAGGTCGGGCAGCTGAGCTGCGGTGATGAGCTCAATGCGCTCACGGATCTCGGCCAGCAAGCCGTCCTCGATTTGATTGATAAAGTCGGGAATATCGCGGTAGTGCGAATAGAACGTGCGGCGCGTAAGGCCAGCACGCTCGGTGAGCGACGCGACGTTAACGCGCGAAAGATCGCCGCTTTCGGCAAGCTCGTCGGCGAGCGCCTGGCGAAGGGCGCGCTGCGAGCGAAGAGATCGACGATCGCATTTCTCGAGTTGGGACAAGCGTCCTCCTTGTTACTCAGTCTGTGCGCTATTGCACAGTCCGAGTATTATTGCACACCGTGTGCATCAACACGTAAAGGCAATATTTGAATGCGACAAAAGGACAGTCCCTTTGTCGCATTCAGCGACCGCCTAGGTTGTGCCAGTTGTGCCTGGCTTTTGAAGCGGCGTTACCAATTGTCCAAAAAGTCATTCGTGGGTAGAATAGTGTCGACGGCAGCCCAAGTTGTAGCTAGCTGGGCAGCGCCGTTGTTTGCATTAGGGGGTCAACGCCTTAGCGGCGGCGACCCCTTCTGTTGCGCTTCGAACGCTGCTTGAGTGCCTCGGAAAGCCCGACGAGCGCCGTGAAGAACGAGACCAAAGCGGTCAGAAGTCTCACGAAATCAATCAAATCGGTCATGGGCATCACCTCCCATCAGATGGAGGGCGCTGCCCGGCACATGGAACTGCCGTCAACAATACCGATTCTACCAGAGCCTAGTTATATATACGAATATATGTTCGTATTCCAAGAACACAGGCCCACGTGACAAAGGGACTGTCCCTTTGTCACATTATTCGATAACGGTGCGGGAATTCTGCTTATGCATGGTAGCGAGCATGTGTTTGGGGACGGCGTGGACCATGCAGCTGCCGATAGTCGCGCTCGCGGCGGCCTTGGCTGCATCGCTTGCGTTTTTGGTCGCGTAGCTGTGGCGGAAGCGTTTGAGCATGGCGATATCGTTGCCGCCGTCGCCGTAGACCGCGACCTCATCCTCGGCAATACCGTAGTAGCCCGCCAACCAGGCCACGCTCTCGCCCTTGTTGCACGCCACGTCCGTGATCTCGAACATCACCGGATCAAACGGCGCGTTGACCACGCGGTCCGAGCGCTCGGCAAGATATGCCTTAAGGTCGCGCTCCAGCTCGGGCGAGGTCACGCGGCAGTTGATCTTGCACACATCGTGGCGCAGGATGTCACCAATCGACTGGTCGAAATACTGCTCCTCGTGATACCCGCCACGCGCACGCATGCCGCGCATCACAATACGCTTGATGGGGCTGTCCTTTTTAAAGCCCGCCTGATGCATCTCGAACGATCCACTTGAGAACATGCCATCGGGCGTGGAGCAGTCAAAGCAGATATCCGGAAACTCCTTGAGCAGCTCCTCGGTGATCTGTGGGTCGATGGTCCAGATCTTGAGCACCTCGCCATGACTGTCGCGCACGATGGATCCGTTGGAGCAGCAGGCGTCAAGCGTCAGGCCCGTAAAGCCATGCTCGCCGATCGGCAGCGTCGAGCGTCCGGTCGCGGGAACCACATGCAGGCCAGCCTCGGTCAGCTCGCGAATGGCGCGGCGGATGGTCCTGTCTGCCTCGTGCAGGGCGTTCAGCAGCGTTCCGTCTAAGTCACTCGCAAACATCTTGATCATGGGCATGCCTCTCCTTCGTCTGCACGATATTGTAGACGAGAACGGGCGCGCCCCAAGAGAGGCGCGCCCGTCAGGCGAAAGATTGTCCTACACCGCGGCGGGACCGTGTTCGCCGGTACGGATGCGGATGACTTCCTCGACCGGCTCGACCCAAATCTTGCCGTCTCCAACGGTGCCGCAATCTTGGAAACGGCGCGGCAACGGACGCGAAACGGACGGGAAATACGCGAGCAAGGAAGCCGTGAGCGCGCCCGTCCCGGCTAGTGGCGGAACAGCTCGCGGGCTCGGTCGCGGAGATTAGTTGCTCGAATGACGCCTTCGTAGCGATTGATGCGCAGACGCGGGAAGGCGTTAAAGAAGCGTAGGTCGCGGCGGCTGAGCGACACGCTTGGCACCGGACGGCTCATGCGCTTGCCGGCAAGGCGACGACTGAGCGACGGACGCGGCATGTTCGGCGCGGCATCGGCCACGCGGCGGGCGGCAAGCGCCAGGCCGCGAGCACCATCCGCGATAAACGTCGGCATCGAAGCCTTCTCGCGCAGGGCATCGAGCGCGGCGTCACCCAGCTCGGCCAGCCACGCGTTAACGGCACGGCTGCGGATGTGCGTCTGTGCCACCGAGTCAATCGTAGAATCGGGAATACGTTCGAGCATTGAGTCCGAGGCATCGGCAAGCGACTCGTTGATGCGGTCGGCAAGGTCGGCCCGGACGCGCTCCAGCTGATCAGACAGACGCCGCCAGCTCGCCAACGAGCACACCGCGTCGACCATCATCGCGACCGCGACGATAAAGGCGGACAGTCGCACAATCAGCACCGGCAGATGGCCAAGCAGCCCCAGCAATGCCGGCTCCACTAAACGGCAAATACACAACGCACCCAGGCCAAACGCGCAGGCCCAGTACAGGCAAATGCGTCCGTGCAAGTTAAACGGCAGGTGCGAGTAATCCCAAAAGCGAGCGCCCGTTGTTTTTTCCAACAGCACGCCTACGCTGTACTCAATCACGCTGCATACGAGCGCTGCAGCGACAAACTGGCTCGATGCATCCGGAATCCCGCGCAACAGCAGCCAGCAGGCAATGCCGCCCGCGCCATAGATGGGGCAGCACGGTCCCAGCAAAAAGCCGCTGTTGGCAAAGCGTCCGTGGTTGAGCATGGCGCAGACCGTCGACTCCCATGCCCAACCGCAAAAACCGTAGAAGGCAAACGAGAGCACCAGTGCCGAGAGTGGGCAGGCGGCAAGCGTCGCGCCGCCAAACGCCATATCAATCGCGGTTTCCACCGTCTACCCTCTCCTCTTTTCACTCGATGCTTTACTCACGCTATCGTCCGTCTCGTCCTTGCGCGGCAGGCGGCCGGCGACCGTCTCACGCAGAGCACACCATTTATCCGCCAGACAAACAATCCACGCCTCGCGACACGTCGGCGGCACCGGCACCAGCGGAAACATATGCCGCACGATAATATTCCGCTCTCGCGGCGTCAGCTCAAAATCTTCCTCGGCACGCGCCAGGGCAAAAAACGGATGTCGAAATCCGTGCAGTCGATGGCTCGGGTCGGGGTCGTGCCAATCATAGAGAAAGTAGTCGTGCAGCAAGGCCCCGCGCAGCAGCGAGGCACGGTCGATCGAAATGCCAGCACGGCCCAAGTGCTCGGCAAAGGACAGACTTGCCCGTGCCACCGAGGTCACATGTGCATAGACCGTCACGTCGCCATGCTGGATAAACTCGCGCGTCAGGTCCAAGCGGCCCGCCTGGGCGAGCTGGCGGGCGGCATCGTCGACCTCGTGCGCGATTTTCTCGGCACGAACGGCATCGGACATGCTGCCTCCTTCCAGCGGCTCACGGCGGCAAGCCACGGCCTGCACGTATTGAAAAAATCATCATCGAATCTATCAGTATGGCATCGGACAAAACGTTTTGCCCCACCAGTTGTCGAATTACCGCGCCGCCGTCACATATCAAACGCCAAAATGTGCGAGACTGTCTTGTGCAATTGTGTCGGCCGAGGGAGCGCCGGCGCTCGATTCGCATGGAGTAACCCACAACGATGCTGCTTACGCAAACGACAACGCCCGAGGACGTCAAGGCTCTCGACCGCGCCGAGCTTCCGCTGCTCTGCGGCGAGATTCGCCACGCCATCCTCGAAAGCTCCGCCGCTGTCGGCGGACACGTTGCCCCCAACCTGGGCGTCGTTGAGCTTACGGTTGCGCTTCATCGCGTGTTTAACTCCCCTATCGACAAGATTGTCTTTGACGTTTCGCACCAGACCTACGCCCACAAGGCGCTGACCGGGCGCGCGTATACCTATATCGATCCGGAACGTTTTGGCGAGGCTTCTGGCTTTGCCAATCCCGACGAGTCCGAGCACGACCTGTTCGCCATGGGCCACACCTCCACATCGGTGAGCCTGGGCTGCGGCTTGGCACACGCCCGCGATCTGGCGGGCGACAGCTACAACGTCATCACCATCATTGGCGACGGCTCGCTTTCGGGCGGCTTGGCGTTTGAGGGCTTCAACAATGCCGCCGAACTCGACAGCAACCTGATCATCATCGTCAACGATAACGACCAGTCCATCGCCGAGAACCACGGTGGCCTCTATCGCAATCTGGCCGAGCTGCGCACCAGCAACGGCACCTGTGAGCGCAACGTTTTCCGCGCGATGGGACTCGACTACCGTTATTTGGACGCCGGCAACGACGTGTTGGCCCTGGTCGACGCGCTGCAGGAACTGCGCAATATCGATCATCCCATCGTGCTGCACGTCTCCACCGCCAAGGGCAAAGGCTTTGAGCCGGCCCAGAGCGACCCCGAGCACTGGCATCATGTGGGACCCTTCGATATGGCAACCGGCCGCAAACTTTGCCCGGGTCATCCGAGCGAGCCCGCGCCGCGCACCTATGCCGACATTACGGGCGAGGCGCTCAGCGCCGCCATCAAGCGCGATCCGCAGGTCGTGGGCATCACGGCCGCCACGCCCTACATCATGGGCTTTACACCCGAGCTTCGCGCTGCCGCCGGCAAACAGTTCGTCGATGTGGGCATTGCCGAGGAGCATGCCGTGACCTTTGCCACCGCGCTCGCCCGCGCCGGCGCCAAGCCGGTCTTTGGCGTGTACGGTACGTTTTTGCAGCGCGCCTACGACGAGCTGTGGCACGACCTGTGCCTCAACGACGCCCCCGCAACCATCCTGGTGTTTGGTGCGTCGATCTTTGGCACCACGTCCGAGACGCACCTTTCGTTCTTTGATATTTCCATGCTGGGCGCTCTTCCCAACATGCGCTACTTGGCGCCGGTCTGCATGGAGGAATACCTGTCCATGCTGAGCTGGTCGCTCGACCACCGCGAGCATCCCGTGGCGATTCGTGTACCTGGTATTGGCCTGGTGAGCGGTCCCGATCTGGCGCCTGCCGAGGACACCGACTATAGCGCCGTTCGCTACAACGTGGTGCGTCAGGGCCGCGATGTGGCCGTGCTTGCGCTCGGCGACTTCTTTGAGTTGGGCGAGCGCGTGGCAAACCGCTTGGCCGCCGAGTACGGCATCGAGGCCACGCTCGTCAACCCGCGCTTTGCAACCGAGCTCGACCGCGAGTTCCTCAACAGCCTTGCCGCCGAGCATCGCGTTGTCGTCACCCTCGAGGACGGCGTCTTGGACGGCGGCTGGGGTGAGCGTGTGGCATGTTATCTGGCATGCACGCCGTTGCGCACGCGCACCTTCGGCATCGCCAAGGGCTTCCCCGACCGCTACGACCCCAACGAACTGCTCGCACAGAACGGCATGACGGTCGAGGATATGGCCGCCGAAGCCGCAAGGCTACTGAACGAGTAAGAAAACCTCCGCAAGGGAAGCACCCCCGCGGAGGTTTTTATTTTCGCGGCGCGATTATCTCGATTCGTAACATCTAGGGCTCGACTTCCCGTCTAACTGTTACAGATCTAGACAAGACGTCTTAGTTCCTGACCTTTGTCTCAATCTGTAACAGATAGAGACCTTTTGTCCGTCCAGATGTTACAGATTGAGATAAAGCAGCGAGACATGCCGCTGCATCGGTCAGAACCACCACAAAGGTGCCTGTCCCTTTTTGGTAGGTAGAATAACCCATAAGGTAAGTATGTTTCTATGTTATTTCGTGTTGACCCATTTGAGCGCGATAGGGTATAACTCTACTCAACCGCTAGGGATTTTATTGAGAAAGGTGTTCTACCATGAGCAAGAACCTCTCCCAGCAGGTCGTTCTCGACCGCCGCGGCTTCGTTGCCGCCACCTTCGCAACCGTCGCCGGCCTTGGTCTTGCCGGCTGCTCTGACACCAGCGCCGAGGCCGACAAGGGTTCCGCCGCCGGCTCCTCCAAGGGCTCCGAGGATACCGAGGTTTCCGCCACGCTCGATGCCAAGGCATTCGACAAGCTCGTCAACGACGGCCCCAAGGCCGATGACGACGCCATCGCCGCCAGCACCTGGGCGACGGCCGTCAAGGACGCCGGGGTCTTTAAGATCGGTGGCGTTCAGACTTCCACGCTCTTCTCCCTCCTCAACGAGAAGGACGGTCAGACCCGCGGCTTCGACGCCGGTATCGCACAGCTCCTGTCCAACTACATTCTGGGCGAGAACAAGGTCGAAATCACCCAGGTGACCTCGGACACGCGCGAGTCCGTCCTGCAGAACGGCCAGGTCGACGCCGTCTTTGCCACCTACACCATCACCGACGAGCGCAAGAAGCTTGTCTCCTTTGCCGGTCCCTACTACTACACCCAGCAGGCCATCCTGGTGCTCGCCGACAACGACGACATCAAGAGCGTCGACGACCTGGCCGACAAGAACGTCGCCGTCCAGTCTGGCTCCAACGGCCCCGCCATCCTGGAGGAGTTCGCTCCCAAGGCCAGCCAGCAGGAGTTCAAGACCGACGAGGAGGCCCGCCAGGCACTCCAGCAGGGTCGCGTTGACGCCTATGTCATCGATAACAACATGCAGCAGAGCGCCCTGGTCCGCGAGCCCGGTAAGTACAAGATCGCCGGCAAGCCCTTCGGCAGCAAGGAGCCCTATGGCATCGGCCTGCCGCTCGATTCCGACGGCGTCGCTTTTGTCAACGACTTCCTTAAGAAGATCGAGGACGACGGCACCTGGACCGAGCTGTGGCAGATCTGCATCGGCGACCGCACGGGCGACACCAATGTTCCCGAGCTGCCCGAGATCGGCGCCTAGGCAGCGAGCCTGGTAACGGCCGCAACGAAACCATATGGAAACGCACGATGCGCTTTATTGCGGTAAACTGTTTCCTCACAGAGTTGTCGGGGCTTCCGTACACACGGGAGCCCCTTTCCTTATCGGCGGGAGGTCCGCATGAGTCTCTCCGAACTCTGGTCGCTCTATGGCCAGAACTATATCGACGCGCTGCTAGCAACCTGGGGCATGACGCTTGAGTCGTTTGTCATCGCCATGGTGCTGGCCGTCGCCGTCACCGTGATGCGCGTGTCGCCGCTCAAGCCGCTGCGCGTCTTTGGCGACCTGTATGTCCAGGTCTTCCGTAACATCCCCGGCATCGCGCTGCTCATCATCGTCGTCTATGCGCTGCCGCCGCTCAAGGTCGTTCTGCCCTACCGCATCTGCGTTATCGTCGCCACGGTCCTTTTGGGCTCGGCCTTTGGCTCCGAAAACTTTATGAGCGGCATCAACACCGTCGGCGTCGGCCAGGTGGAAGCCGCACGCTCGCTGGGCATGAACTTTAGCCGCATCCTCGCCAAGATCGTGATTCCGCAGGCGCTGCGCTCGAGCGTGCTGCCCATGACTAACCTCTTTATCGCCGTCATGCTCACCACCGCACTCGGCAGCCAGGTGCCGCTTAAACCGCAGGAGCTCACCGGCGTGGTGAGCTACATCAACACGCGCTCGCTCGGCGGCGTCGCCGCGTTCTTTATCTCGGCGCTCGGCTACCTGGGCACGGCCTTTGTGGTGAGCCACATTGGCAACTACATCGATAAGAAGGTGAGGATCCTCCGATGAGCAAGCACTCCACCTCCGCGCTCACCATGCGCGATGCGCTCTACGAGGCTCCCGGCCCCAAGATGCGCGCCAAGATTCGCATCGGCACCGCCATCTCGCTTGTCGCCGTCGCCGCGCTCGTCGTCCTCGTGCTGCAGCGCTTTTATGTGACCGGTCAGCTTTCAGTCCACTATTGGTATTTCTTTACGCACCTCACCACCTGGAAGTTCCTGCTTGCCGGCTTTGAGGGCACCGTTAAAGTCGCACTCACCGCCGGCGCCATCGCGCTGGTGCTGGGCTTAGCCCTTATGCTCGGCCGCACCAGCGACATCAAGCCGCTGCAGCTGGTCTGCCGCGTGCTCACCGATTTCTTCCGTGGCGTGCCGAGCCTGCTGTTCATCTACTTCTTCTTTTTGGTGCTGCCCCAGTACAAGATTGCACTGCCATCGTTTTGGATGCTCACGCTCCCTGTCGCGCTCGCTGCCGCCGGCGTACTCGCCGAGATCTTCCGCGCCGGCGTCAACGCCGTGCCGCACGGCCAGGTCGAAGCCGCCCAGGCACTCGGTCTCTCCAAAGCTAAAATCACCTTTAAAATCGTGTTGCCGCAGGCTATTCGATTTATTATTCCGTCGTTGATTTCGCAGCTCGTGGTCGTAGTCAAAGACACCACCGTCGCCTATGTGGTGAGCTACCCCGACCTCATGCAAAACGCCCGCGTGCTCATTACCAACTACGACGCGCTCGTGTCGGTCTACCTGGTAATCGCGGTCATCTATATCCTCATCAACGTCGCGATCAACAAGGCCGCTGTCTACGTCTCGCACAAGACCGGCGCGACGATCATCCGCTAACGCTTTACCATTTCGAGTCATAAGGAGCCGAGCACCATGGCACAGAGCACCTCTTCCACCGGCAATCAGCCGCTGATCGAGCTCAGACACGTCGATAAGCACTATGGCGATCTACACGTCCTCAACGACATCAATCTCTCGGTCGACCGCGGCGAGGTCGTCGTTGTGATCGGGCCCTCGGGCTCGGGCAAGTCGACCATGTGCCGCACCATCAACCGCCTGGAAACCATCGACTCGGGCGAGATCCTCATCGAGGGCAAGCCCCTGCCGCAGGAAGGCAAGGATCTTGCCCGCATGCGCGCCGAACTGGGCATGGTGTTTCAGCAGTTCAACCTGTTCGCACATATGACCGTGTTACAGAACGTCATGCTGGGACCGGTCGATGTGCTGGGCGTCTCCAAGGACGAAGCCCGCGAGCGCGCCATGGACCTGCTGAGCCGCGTAGGCGTGGCCGAGCAGGCCGATAAGGTGCCCGCGCAGCTCTCAGGCGGCCAGCAGCAGCGCGTAGCCATCGCCCGCTCGCTTGCCATGCAGCCCAAGGCCATGCTCTTCGACGAGCCCACGAGCGCTCTTGACCCCGAGATGATCAACGAGGTGCTCGAGGTCATGGTCCGTCTGGCACAGCAGGGCATGACGATGATCGTCATCACACACGAGATGAACTTCGCCCGCCGCGTTGCCGATCGCGTCGTGTTTATGGCCGACGGCCAGATCGTGGAAACCGGCACACCCGACGAGTTCTTCGACCATCCCCAGACCAAGCGCGCCCAGGACTTCCTCAACTCCATCAAGGGCCACTAACCCAATTGCCACGCGGGCAAATTCATCAGTAACGTTTGCCCCGCGCCACCCCTGTGCCATGTCCACCCGGATTCGAAAGCCGCAACCATGATCGGAACTCGTACTTCATCGTCCTATACCCCACACGTCGACGTCGATCCCGCCGACCGCCCGCTTATCCTGGTAGCACCACGCTGGGAAGAAGCGAAGCCCTATTTGAGCGAGACACTCTCCCCCAACGAGGAGATCGCAAGTGTCTTTGTCGATGCCATCCTTGCCGCCGGCGGTCTGCCGCTGCAGATGTCCATCACCGAGGACATTGAGGTTATCCGTCATTACGTCGATATCGCCGACGGCATCGCCATTCCTGGCGGCCCGGACGTCAACCCCAAGCGCTGGGGCGACGAGCGTCCTTACGACCCCACACTGTGCTGCGAGATTCGCGACCGTTTTGAGTTTAAGCTGGTTAACGAGGTGCTTCGTGCCAAGAAGCCGCTCTTTACCACCTGCCGCGGCACGCAGCTGCTCAACGTCGCCACCGGCGGCACCCTGTGCATGGACGTGCCGAGCCTGGGCGCTCGCGAGGGCCGCACGCAGTGGCGCCACACCCACGTGCTCAACGACCCCGTGCATCCCGTCGAGGTCGTACCGGGCTCGCTGCTGGAGCGCGCGGTTGGCGGGCACAGGCTGATCCAGACCAACTCGGCACATCACTGCTGCGTCGATCGTCTGGGTAAAAGCACGCGCTTGGTCGCCAAGGCAACCGACGGCGTTCCCGAGTGCATCGAAGTCGAAGGCCAGCCTTTCTGCCTGGGTGTGCAATGGCACCCCGAGTACACGTGGAAGACGCTCGAGACCGACTTTAACCTGTGGAAGTCGTTTGTCGAGGCAGCGGCCAAGGTAAAGCAGGCCCGCTAGCTCGCGAACCGCACAACAGATAAGGGCGCCCCGCCGGCCACATGGTCCGGCGGGGCGCCCTATTACCTATATGCTGCCGGCACACAGTCCAAAGCTCGCAAGCTCTTATTCAGCCACCTCGCGCAGGGCCGACATCGTAGCCGCATATTGCTGCTGCAGCGCATGCATTCCCTCGCGAGCGCCGTCAACGGCATCAGCGCCACGCAGCGCTTCGGTCACCACGACCGCAGGCTCGTACAGATTATCGAATCCCAGATTCTGACTCACGCCCTTGAGCGTATGCGCTGCCATAAACGCACTCTTGGCGTCTCCCGCCGCCATGGCGGCCTCCAGCTTGTCTATGCTCTCGTCATCCAAAAACTTGAGGGCAAAGCGGGCAAGCATTTCCTCGCCCATCAGCCGAGCGCACGCGTCATCATAATTGGCGCCGATCTTCTCATACGCCTCACGCATGGAAATCATGGATTAAAAACTCCTTTGGTCAAACTAAATCGTGGGAAACGCGGCGATATCGGCGGGGCGTGCCAACGTCTCGGCAATACGGTCTTGCACCTCGAGCAGGCAGTCGAGCAACAGCGGGTTAAAGGTGCCGCACTTATCGTCCAGAATCATCTGGATTGCCTCCTTGTGCGGGATAGCGTCCTTGTACACGCGCACGCTCGTCAGCGCATCATACACATCGGCCACCGAGACCACCTGCGCGGCAATAGGGATCTCGTCGCCCTTAAGGCCATCGGGATAACCCCTGCCGTCCCAGCGCTCGTGATGCCAACGCGCAATCTGGTACGCATATTCCATGAGCGCATTGCCGACGTGATGACGGCCCAGCTCAAGCAACATGTCGGCGCCGATCGTGGTATGCGTCTTCATAATCTCGAACTCCTCAGGCGTAAGACGCCCGGGTTTGTTGAGGATCGCATCGTCAATCGACATCTTGCCGATATCGTGCAGTGCCGAAGCCAAGGCAATCGTGGAGCGCTCCTCATTGTCGAGGGAGATGGTGTCGCTACGCTGGACCAGACAGTCAAGCAGCAGCTCGGTCAGCTTTTCGATATTCGTAACGTGCCTGCCGCTCTCGCCATTGCGAAGCTCCATGACGCCGGCCATGATGTCGATGAGCATGCGACTGTTCTTGACGCGCTCGTTGTACTGCTGGGACAGCAGGCTCGTCAGGCGGCGCTGTTTGGCGTATAGGCGAATGGTGTTGCTTACACGGCGGCGCACGACACGGGAGTCAAATGGACGGCTGATATAGTCCGAGGCGCCCAGCTCATACGCGCGCAGAACCATATCGTCGGAATCTTCGCTCGAAATCATGATGACAGGCAGATTGTCGATACCCGATCGGCGCGACAGATCGGCCAGCACCTCAACGCCGCTTATGCCCGGCATGACAATATCCAGCAGCACGAGCGACAACTTATCGCCATAGCGGTCGACCATGTCGAGCGCCGTACGACCGTTATCGGCCTCGAGGATGCAATACTCGTCCTTGAGCATCTCGTTGAGAATGGCTCGGTTCATCTCGGAGTCATCGATAATAAGCACCAAAGGCTTTTCGCTTTGGAAGGCCTCGATGGAATCGGAATCGGTCACGACCGTACCGGCTTTTGCCTTAGCGCGGCTCAGTAACTGGACAGCGCGGCCAACGCCCTCGTCGACCGTCTCGCTATGAATGCGAACGCCACCAACACATGCCGTCAAGCTCACGTACTCATGGCCCGGAATAACCGTGGAATGAACGGCATCGGATACCTGATGCAGGCGACGGGTAAAGTCATCGGAAGGAATATCGGGCATGACGACCACAAACTTGTCGCAGCCATAGCGCACAAGCTCGTCAGTCGAACGAATACCGCTGCGTATGGCTGTCGCCACGGCACCGAGCGCAAGGTCGCCGGCATGGCGGCCACACGTATCGTTGAAGACCCTAAAATCATCAAGGTCGATCACCGCCACGCCGGCCTTCATGCGAGCGCTACGAAGCTTTTCTTCGTAATATCGGCGATTGCGCACACTCGTCAGCACGTCGGTGTAGACAAGGTCCTCTTCTGCGGCCTCCTGCTCATCGATCGGACGTACCATCAGCAAGACGTGAGGCTCGCCCTCGACCTTTAGAGGGCGCAGACGGGCGCGGTACTCAACACCATCGTTGAGCAGTTGCTCCGACACCTCATCGGAGTCTGCCAAGGCCTCAAGACTTGACTGACGCAGGCAAGGACACCGATCACCGGCGAGCAGGCAGTTAGGCTCGCTCTTAATCTGATCGGCCGACAGCAAACGCACCACGGGGTAGGTCTTCGCGACACGGGCGACCTCGGCGGCAGCCTCCTCGTCGGTTAGATTGACCTCGTGATTATTGAGCATATGGGGCCCTTTCGATAGTTTCGCATGGTAGCGGTGGGTTCCAAATGTTACAAGGGTAACACCTTGTCGATGCAGGTAAGCACGTGAATGCTGTTACATTTTTATGAGTTGGCAGACGGCGCGATCGAAGCCGCAGACGTAAGGTTTTGAACACATTTGTTAGCACGGCCGAAACGTCTGCGGGTGAAGCCCGCTTTGGCTATTGCGGCTGCTAGAGCCCCAGGATGCCACGGACAGCCCGGGCAGCCGCTGCCGGTCGATCGCGTAGGCCGTTGTGCGCGCCGGGAACCATTACGAGTGGACAGTCCAAAAGCTCAGCCGCCACCCTCGTGCCCGCCTCGCGGGGTGTACCGACCGAAAGCTCGCCCAAAAACACAGCCGACACCGCCTTTGACGCGCGGGCACGCTCCCAGTCGGGAGCATATGTCATATTTGTTCCGTATTCATTGGCCATAAAGCAACGACCATTGCGCAGGGCATGCTTAGCTTCCGCTTCGGTCGTCCCAGGAGCCTCGGGGTCCAAGTCGCCGAGAGCTCCCAAGAAAAGCCGAAGCGCCCTTGAAACCTTTCCAACCGCAATCATATCGAGCAAAATCGGAGCTGCACCCATGCCGACGCCTTCGGCCGACACAGCCGGCTCATGCAGAATCGCACGGGCGACGAGATGGGGTTCGCTGCGAAGAAGCTCCAGCGCCACCAACGTACCGGCGCTGTGCGCAAGCACATTTGTCGGAGCGCCAACGTGTTCGATCACGGCCTGCAGGTCGGCGGCCTGAGCGGCAAGATCATAGCTGCCGTCTGCCGCTTCGCTGCTGCCGCCACAGCCGCGGCGGTCGTAGGCAATTACGCGGTAGTTGCGACTGAGTTCACAAGCGATGCCGTCGAAAAATGTGCCGTCGACACAAGCGCCGTGCACGCACACCAAGGCAGGAGTATCAGGCGACACATCCGGGCCGGCATATTCGCGACAGGCAATCGTGGTGCCCGCATTCTCGATCGTAAAATCCATGTTGTGCCCCCATCATCAACGCCCATCCAGTTGTACGTCAGTACGGTTGGATGGACCCGCATTGCCTTACGCCTTGTTAACAGATTAACTGTACCCGACCCGAGGCTTTTCATGGCACGGCGTAATGAGCGACGTGAAAAAACGAAACTTGTAAAGCAAGAGCCCGCACCTTGCTTTGGAGCCGATGCTATGCTTAGGCACAATTGTCTTGAGGAGCATATGCCTATGTCTACGTTTTTGAATGACAGCCCCATCTTTGGGCCCGTTCGCAGCCGTCGCCTTGGCCTCTCGCTCGGCGTCAACATGATGCCGGCCAGCGGCAAGATCTGCACGTTCGACTGCATGTACTGCGAAAACGGCCTCAACGCCGAGCGCCCCTGTCATGAGCCGTACAACACAGCTGCCGTGGTACTCGACGCGCTCGAGGCAAAGCTGCGCGAGATGGCAGCCGAGGGCGAGCTCCCCGATGTGATCACCTTCGCAGGCAACGGCGAGCCCACCGCCGCACCGGAGTTTCCGCAGGCCATTGCCGGTGCCGTCGCGCTGCGCGACGAGCTTGCCCCAAACTCCAAGATCGCCGTGCTCTCCAACGGCACGCGCGCCGACCGCCCCGAGGTGCACGACGCGCTCATGATGGTCGACGACAACATTCTTAAGCTCGATACCGTCGACCCGGCGTTTATCCAGCTGCTCGACCAGCCTGTTGGCCCCTACGACGTCGAGCACCAGATCGAGACGTTCGCAAGCTTTGACGGTCACGTTATTATCCAGACGATCTTTTTGACCGGCGAGTATCAGGGCAAACCCATCGACAACACCGGCGAGGAGTACGTTGCCCCCTGGCTCGCGGCGCTCGAGCGCATTCGCCCGCAGGAGGCGACCATCTACACGGTGGCGCGCGAAACACCGATCGCCGGCCTTGCCAAAGCAGTGCCCGAGGTACTCGACGCCATTGCCGCGCGCGTGCGCGCCCTCGGTATTCCCTGCCAGGTGAGCTACTAGCGCGCAGCTGCCCTGTGAGTGGGCTATACTAGCTGCGAATGAAAGGAAGTTAGCCATGTTTGACAATGGACCCGTGCCCGGCCGCAACGACGCTTGCTGGTGCGGCAGCGGCAAAAAATATAAGAAATGCCATAGCGCCTTTGATGAGCGCCTTGAGCGCCTGTGGGAAGAGGGCTGGGAGGTTTTGCCCCGCACGCTCTACAAGACGCCCGCCGATATCGAGGGCATCAAGCGCTCGGCAGCCATCAACGTGGGCGTGCTCGATTACGTAGGTGAGCACATCGCCGCGGGCATGACCACCAACCAGATCGACCAGATGATCTACGACTACACCGTCGAGCACGGTGGCACGCCGGCCGACCTCAACTACGAGGGCTACCCCAAGAGCGTGTGCACCTCGATCAACGACGTGGTCTGCCACGGCATCCCCTGCGATACGGACGTGCTGCACGAGGGCGACATCATCAACGTGGACTGCTCCACGATTTTGGACGGCTACTTTAGCGACTCGAGCCGCATGTTCTGCATCGGCGAGGTCTCTGCCGAGCGCCAGCGCCTGGTCGACGTCACCCGTGCCAGCGTGGAGGCGGGTCTGGCAGCCGTCAAGCCATGGCTGCCGCTGTCCGTTATGGCCGAGGCCGTGCAAAAGACGGTCGAGGACGCCGGCTTTAGCGTGGTGCGCGAGTACGGCGGACACGGCATCGGCAAGGAGTTCCACGAGGACCCGTTTGTGGGCTTTACCACCGAGGCACCCGATGTGGACACCATCATGGCTCCGGGCATGGTCTTTACCATCGAGCCCATGGTCAACGCCGGGGCGCCCGACATCAAGATCAGCAAGGGCGATGGCTGGTGCGTGCGCACCAAGGACGGCAGCGACTCGGCACAGTGCGAGGTTCAGCTCGTGGTGACCGAGGACGGCTACGAGCTGCTGAGCTGGTAGCCGTGGATGCGCCGGATGCCGACGGGCACGCTCGTCTTGCATCCGGCGTTTTATTTGAGCATTTTGCCTGATAAAACCTGCCAAAATAAACCTGTTCCTTTTTGGTAGGTTGAGCGGAGAGGACTGCTTGTGAACATCCTGGTTTTGTTGCCCGTCAACGATCGTCACCGCGCGATTCTTGAGTCGAGTGCTCCGGGCGAGGACTTTATCTATACGAGCGCCGACGCCGCCACGCGCGAACAGGTCGCCGATGCCGACGTGATCCTGGGCAATATCGACCCCGCTATGCTCACGGCGTGTGAGCACTTGCAGCTGCTTCAACTGCAGAGCGCCGGCTACGACAATTATCTGGCAGCCGGTACCGTGCCGGCCCAGGCAAAACTTTCCTGCTCGATTGGCGCCTACGGGCAGGCCGTAAGCGAGCACATGTTTGCGATGGTCCTTTCTATGATGAAACGTCTGCCCGGCTATCAGGATCTGCAACGCGAACATCGCTGGGAGGATCTGGGGCCGGTCACCTCGCTCAAAAACGCCAACGTGCTGGTGCTGGGCGCGGGCGACATTGGCGGGCACTTTGCCACGCTCTGCCGCAGCATGGGCGCACACGTCCGCGGCATCAAGCGCCATCCGCTTGTCTACCCCATTGTATTTGAGGACATGGACGGCATGGATGCCCTGCCCGAGCGCCTTGCCGAGGCCGACATCGTTGCTTCCTTTATGCCAAGCACGCCCGAGACCCACGGCATTGCAAATGCCGAGTTTTTTGCCGCGATGAAGCCGGGCGCGTTCTTTGCCAACGGCGGCCGCGGTGACCTTGTGGTTGCCGATGACTTGGTTGCCGCCCTTGAGTCGGGACATCTTGCCGGCGCCGCCGTCGACGTCACCGACCCCGAGCCGCTGCCCGCCGAAAGCCCGCTGTGGGATGCGCCCAACATGCTCATCACGCCACACGTCTCCGGCTGGTTCCACCTGGCAGCCACGCTCAACAATGTGGTCGACATCGCCGCGGAGAACCTGCGTCACCTGCAAGCCGGCGAAACTTTACGTTGTTGGATCGAACATTAGGGTTCCGCCGTTCTAACGAACGGCGGACCGGTCGACGCTGCGCGCCGCCCAGAGCGACAATTTGTCATTCAAAAGGCAAGGCATGACCAGAAGGTCTATGCCTTGCCTTTTTCATGCCAACTTGTTCGCTCTGGACATCGCTCGCTGACGCTTGCTCAACCTGCGGTGTCATAACAATTCTGTCCAGCTGTTGGCTTTGCGGCATTTGCCCAGATAAAACCTGCATAATAAACCTGTCCCTTTTAGCAGGTTTTAGAGCTCCACGCTTTCGGCACCGTTGATGGTTAGGTTTCGCTCGTAGAAGGCTGTGAGGGCGCGGATGGCGTACATGACGTCGCGCACGCCGCCGGTCTCGTAGCTCGAGTGCATGGCCAGCTGCGGCAGGCCCACGTCCACGGCATGCATGCTCGCCTGCATATTGGACAGATTGCCGAGCGTGGATCCGCCGGCCATATCGCTCTTGTTGGCGAAGGCCTGCGTGGGCACGTCGGCGTCATCGCAAATAGCTTGGAACACCGCGCGGCTAAAGGCATCGGTACAATAGTGCTGGTTGGCTGCCTCCTTGATGACGATACCGCCGTTGAGCACCACCTGGCTGCGGGCGTCGCACTTCTCGGCGTGGTTGGGGTGCACGGCATGCGCGTTGTCGCAGCTCACGAGCATCGATGCGGCAAGGGCGCGATGATACGACTCGTCGTCAAAGCCCAGCGATCCGTTAATGCGGCGCAGCGCGTCGGCCAAGAACGTCGACATGGCGCCCTGCTTGGTCTCGGAGCCAACCTCCTCATTATCAAAGCAGCAAAAGACCGAAACGTCGTGCGCGTTCTCGGCACCCAAAAATGCCTGCAGCGAGGTATAGGCGCAGGCCAGGTCGTCGAGCTTGGGCGTCGAGATAAACTCGTCGGCCCAGCCCCAAATGCGCGCATCCTGGCGGTTGACCAGGAACAAATCGCGGCCCAGAATTTGCTCGGGCTCAACGTCCAACTCTTCGGCAATCAGGGCATCAAAATCTCCCTGCTTGAGTTCGCCGGCGCTGATGAGCGGGCACAGGTCGACGGCTCGGTTGGGAGCAAAGCCCTCGTTAACGCCGCGGTTCATGTGGATGGCAAGGCTCGGGATAATAGCGACCTCGCGCTCGGTGGCAAGCAGGCGGCTCTCAATACGGTCGCCCTCGCGTACCAGCACGCGGCCCGCGAGTGCCAGCGGACGGTCGAACCAGGTGTAGTCGATCATGCCGCCGTAGGCCTCGGTGTTCAGGCGCAGCGTCTCGCCCGCGCCGTCGAGCTCGGGCACGGCCTTAACCTTAAACGTCGGCGAGTCGCTGTGCGACGCCGTCAGCTGAAAATGGTAGTCGCCGGCAACGCCGTCCTCGCCCCACGTAGCAGCCAGGTCCTCGCCCACCTTAAAGGCGATAACGCTCGAGGTGTTGCGCTGCGTGTAATAACGCCCGCCCGGCTCGATGTCCCACGCCGCGTTCTCGGACAGGTAGGTAAAGCCCGCCTCGTCGAGCTCGGCCATAATGGTCGCCGCCGTATGGAACATGCTGGGGCATGCCTCGATAAAGTCGATAAGGTCGTTGGCGGCCTCGATATCATCGGCCGTCACATGCGCGCGCTCGGGCGTTTCCTGATCCGTCATGCTCTCCCCTTTCGCTGGGTTGATGGTCCCTTCCAGCATACCCCGCCGCGCCAGCGCTGCACTCTTCATTCCGTGTGTAATCCCGCACCGTTCACCAAGTTGAGCCATCATGCCCGTGCACCTTTTGCGACAATTACGCTAACAGGACGAGAGGAGCCGCCATGAAGCCACGTAACATTGCCATCGCCTGCGGTGTCGCGGGAGTCGCCGTCGGCCTTGCCGCTGCCACCGGTATCGTTTATCACAAGCAAATCAAGTCCGCCGCGTCGCTCAAACGCTTGACCGGCTACGCGGATGGCTATGACCTGTACGCAATCGACATCGCCTACGACTACGATCTTGATCGCATCATCGCCGCTGGCGTGCGCGACGACCAGGCCTACATCGATGCCGTGGTGGCGCAGGTGCTGCCCGGTGTGCCGGTACATGTCCAGGCGCCCCAGTTTGCCTGCAGCGCTTTTGTCGCCGTAGATGCCGAAGGCCGCGTGCGCACCGGTCGCAATTACGACTTTAAGGACGACACCTCAGCGCTGCTGGTGCGCAATCACCCACGCGGCGGCTATGCCTCCATCGGGTTTGCCGCCCTTAACAACCTGGGCGATAACACTCCGCTTGACTCCGTCGCCGGACGGGCCGCCGCACTCATGGGCCCATTTGCCCAGCTCGACGGTGTTAACGAATGCGGCGTGTCCATTGCCGTACTCACCCTGGATTCCCAGCCCTGTGACCAGGACACGCAACGCCCCGTCATCAATACCTCGCTCGCCATCCGCCTGGTGCTCGACCGTGCCGCCACCACGCAAGAAGCTGTCGACCTGCTTTCCGCCTACGACATGCACGCCATGGCAGGACGCGATTACCACTTCTTTATCAACGACGCCGCCGGTGACGCGCGCGTAGTAGAGTGGGATCCGCGCGATCCGGACCGCGCTTTCAAAGCGACTCCTGTACGCCAGGTTACGAACTTCTACGCCTGCTATGGCGACGAAGTGCTGCCCAACCAAAAGAATGGCGAGCTGGGCCATGGTAAAGAGCGCGCCGTCGCAATCGCCGATGTCCTTGACGCCCATGTCGGTGCCCAGGACGAGACAGTCGTTTGGAAGGCCCTGCGCGCTGCGGCGCAAGAGCCCAATCCGGAAGACATCACCAGCAACACGCAGTGGTCGGTCGTCTTTGACAATACCGAGCCCGCTGCCGCCATCACGCTGCGCCGTCACTGGGGCAACGTCGATGCCTTCGCACTGTAAGGAGCCAGGCCCGTCGACCTTACGCTCGCCTGACGTTGCTTACATTTCCATACGCTTGAGCTAACACGTTTTACCCCCGCATCAACAGTGTGCGGGGGTAAACTTATGCGCATGTTATAACTTGCCCGGAAGGATTCACCATGCTTAGGATCGGTCTTCTTACTAGTGGCGGCGACTGCCAGGCGCTCAACGCCACCATGCGCGGCATTGTCAAAACGCTTATGACCAATAGCAAAGAGCCTATCGAGATTTATGGCTTTGAGGACGGATATCAGGGCCTTATCTACAGCAGGTTCCGTGTCATGACACCCGCCGATTTTAGCGGCATCCTCACCCGCGGCGGCACTATTCTGGGCACGAGCCGCACGCCGTTTAAGCGCCTGAACATTCCCGAGGCCGACGGCGTCGAGAAGGTGCCCGCGATGGTCCACACCTATCACAAGTTGCAGCTCGACTGCCTGTTTATGCTGGGCGGCAACGGCTCCACCAAGACCTCCAACCGCCTGCGCGAAGAGGGCCTCAACGTTATCGCCCTGCCCAAGACCATCGATAACGACACCTGGGGCACCGAGATGACGTTTGGCTTTACGAGCGCCATCGACGTCGCCACCAAGTGCATCGACGACATCCACACTACCGCCTCGAGCCACGGCCGCGTGTTCGTCATCGAGATCATGGGCCATAAGGTCGGCTGGATCCCGCTGTATGCCGGCGTCGCGGGCGGTGCGGATGTCATCTTGATTCCCGAGATCCCCTACGACATGGATAACGTCATCAAGACCATCGAGCATCGCATGGAGACCGGCAGCCGCTTTACCATCGTGGCCGTCGCCGAGGGCGCTATCTCCAAGGAGGACGCGGCGCTGTCCAAGAAGGAGTACAAGAAGAAACTCGCCGAGCGCACGAGCCCGTCGATCGTCTACGACATCGCCAAGGAGATCGAGGCCAAGACCGGTCGCGAGACCCGCGTCGCCATCCCCGGCCACACGCAGCGCGGCGGCCAGCCCAACGCCCAGGACCGCATCTTTGCGACCCAGTGCGGCGTCGAGGCGGCGCTGGGCTGTCTACGCGGCGAGTTTGGCTACATGATCGCCCTGCGTGACGGCAAGATGTGTCACATGCCGCTCGAGGATGTCGCCGGCAAGCTCAAGTATGTCGATCCCCAGAGCGATCTGGTGCGCGAGGCCAAGGCGTTGGGCATCAGCTTCGGCGACGAATAGCCTCGGCCGAAACTGCTCTCATCGGAGACCCCAGGGCTTACCTCCCAAATCGTCCTCGGACATGTCAGGATCCCGCCGTGCGCTTCGCGCGGCGGGATCCTTCCGTCCTGCGGAAAGATTTGGGAGGTAAGCCCTAGGGCCTCCTGCGGTGACTGGGGAGGCCGAGACTATTCGTCTTCTTGCTGCGGGTGCCTGGGGTAGGATGCGGCGTGCATTTTTGGGAGTATTCAGCAGCCGAGGGTGCCTGCATACTGGATTTTGGGCGAAAGGCAGGCACCATGGGCCGCATCCTGTAAAAAAACGAGCGGCTCTAGAGGCGTTGGGACTCAGAATCGGGGCTTTCAGCGCAGTTTTGCACCCCCGCCCCCGCGCCCGCGGACCCCGGGACGCTGAATACTCCGGAATTTGCACGGCGCCCCCTGGGGTACCTGTGGGCAAAAAGCAACCGCCCCGTCAAAGTATGCATTTGGCGGGGCGGTTTATGCAAAAATGCTGCTGCGGGCGCGTCGGCAGCTCGCTAGAACTTGAATCCCAGGGCAGGTTACTCGGCGCTTTTGAGGGCGCCGACCATGTCGATCTTGTTGAGGGTACGATTGGTGGCGAGGTTGACGATAAACGTAAAGCCAAAGGAAAGCACCACGGCGAGCACGTAGCTTAGCGGCTCGACCTCAACATCAAAGTACAGCGACGGCATCTGCAAAATGTACGTAAAACTCTCGGCCAGCAAGCCGCCCAGTGGCACGCCCAGCGCGGCGCCAATTGCCGTGAGGATCAACGTCTCCTTGTTGACGTAGTGGTGCACCTCGCCACGGCGGAAGCCCAGCACCTTAATGGTCGCCAGCTCGCGCTCGCGCTCCGAAATGTTGGTGTTGGACAGCGTAAACACCACCACAAACGACAGGCACGCCGCCATAAAGGTCACGAGCACCACGACAGAATTGATAATCGTAAAGTTCGCCTCGTAGTTCTGCCAATGTTCGGCCGTGCTCGAGATGGTGAGCCAACCGTCGCTCTTAATCTTCTTGCTAAACGCAATCTGGTCAGAAGATGAGCCCTTAAGCAGCACAAAGACGCCGTTAAGGCGCACGCTTCGACCGAACGCGCGCTCATAGGTGCCCTGCGTCATATAAAGCGTATTGCCCAGATAGTTGAGCGAGATGTCGCTAACCTTGACCTTAGCGACGTTGAGTGACGAATCCTGGACGTGCGCCGTGTCGCCCGGCTTGATTCCCAGCACCAGCTGCGAGCTCTTGCTTAAATACACGTCCCCGTCACGCAGGGCGAGCGGTTCTTTGGACTCATCCTCCAGGCGCACGTAATCGCCCAAGTCACCCGTGCGGTCATCGGGCACCACGATCAGCTGCACGGTCTCGCTCTTGCCGCCAAATGTAAAGGTGACGTTGTCGGTCATAATCGGCAGCGTCGAAGTCACGGTCACGCTGGAATCATTGGCCGCGCTGCGCTCATCCAATGCCGCGCACGTCTGCGAAAAATCGTCGGGATTGGCGACCGCCAGCAGATCGTAGCGTGTGATGTGACCGTACTGCTTGGGCGAAAGCGCGACCGACGTGTCGCGAATACCCATGCCGCAGATCACAAGCGCGGTGCAACCCGCGATGCCGAAGATGGTCATAAAGGCGCGCTTTTTGTAGCGGAACAGGTTACGCGCCGCCACCTTGTTCAAAAAGCCCATGCGGCGCCAGATAAAGCCGATGCGCTCGAGCAAGATGCGCGAGCCAGCGCGCGGGGCCTTGGGGCGCATGAGCGAGGCAGGGGTCTCGGCCATCTCGTGGCGGCAGGCGACAATCGTGGCGCCCACCACGCCCACGGCAAACAGCGCCACCGACACAATCGACGACACGATGTCGTACGAAAGCAGCATCTGGGGCAGCGAATACATGTCGTCGAACACCGTAAACAAGAACAGCGGCAGGCCCACAAAGCCGATGATATTGCCAAGCACGCCGCCGATCAGACAAGCCCACAGCGCATAGTCCACGTATTTGGACAGGATGCATCCGCGCGAATAACCGAGCGCCTTATACAGGCCGATGAGCGTGCGCTCCTCCTCGACCATACGCGTGGCGGTGGTGAGGCTGATGAGCACGGCGACGATAAAGAAGATGAACGGGAACACCGTGGCGATGGCCTCAATTGACGAGCTATCGCTCTCCACGCTCGAGTAGCTTGCGATATTGCCGCGGTCCTGGATGTACCAGGTGCATTCGCCCAGATCGGAAAGCTCGGCGCGGGCATCGGCAAACTGCTGGTCGGCGGCGGCGCGGCGCTGATCCAGGTCGGTCTGCGCTTGCACGCGCTCCTCGCTGCCCTCTGCCATGCGATTGATGTTGTCCTGCTCAATCCCAAAGAGCATATTCGCCTGACGCTCAGCCGCGTCCAAGCTCGCCGGCGTGTCGACCGTCAGCTCCTGGGCGCGCGCCTTCTCACGCTCCTCGCGGATCTTCTCGATATTGCCCTTGACCTCATTGATCTTTGCCGCGTAGGAATCCGAATAGGAGTTGAGGCTCTTGGCTCCCTCGACGATCACGTGGACCGCGGAGTAGGAAGAAGATGTCGCGGCGTCCTCGCTCACATAGAACTTATAGTCCGCCGCCGAAGCAGCGCGAAAGGCGTTGACTGTCGAGTCAGAACTTACATCAGTGGGGTCGAGGACCTCAGCCGTAATGGTGTAATCGCCCGCGGCAAACTGGTCCTTGGCGCTTTGATTGGACGAGCTCGCGTCATTGGCGGCAAAACTCACCGTATCGCCGATTTTCTTGCCCGATGCCTTCAGGAACTTCGAAGTCACCGCGACTTCATCGGCGCTCTCGGGCAAATCGCCGTTCACGAGCACCGGCTGATCGATGTTCTCCTTGGAGAGACTCTGCACGACCACGCGCTCGCGCGTTGTGCCCACGGCGGTGTAGGCGGTCTCGGTGTAGATGCCCTCGGCCGTTTCGACGCCATCGACCTCTTGTATGGCGTCGAGATCATCGTCAGTCAGGCCATAGGTCGACTGCACGTTAATGTCATAGACATTTTGCTGGTCGAAGTAGGCATCAACCGAATCACACAGGTCCTCGCAACCCGCCTTAAGGCCGCACATCACGCTCACGCCAAGCGCGGTGATGACCACGATTGACAAAAAGCGCTTAAGACTGCCTCGGATTGTGCGGTAGATGCCACGGCGAAAAACCGTCGGCACCATATCGTTTGAGCTTTGGGCAGTGCGGTAGGTCGTAAAATCCTGCTCGCGCTCCGTGTTCTGCGCGTCGCGGCGTAGGCTGTTTTGGCGGTCTTGGTCCATGGGCGCTACCACTCGATCGTCTCGATAGGCACGGGATTTTGCTGGACCGTCTCGCTCTCCACGCGACCGTTCTTAAAGCGGATCAGGCGATCGGCCATGGGCGCCAGCGCGGAGTTGTGGGTGATGATGATGACCGTAATGCCCTGCTTGCGGCAAGTGTCCTGCAGCAGCTGCAAGATCTGCTTGCCGGTTTTATAGTCAAGTGCGCCCGTGGGCTCGTCGCACAAAAGCAGCTTGGGGTTCTTTGCCAGTGCGCGGGCAATGGACACGCGCTGCTGCTCGCCGCCCGAAAGCTGCGCGGGGAAGTTGGCGAGGCGCTCACCCAAGCCAACCTGGCAAAGCGTTTGCTCGGCATCGAGCGAATCAGGGCAGATTTGCGCCGCAAGCTCAACATTTTCGAGCGCCGTCAGGTTGGGGACCAGATTGTAGAACTGGAAGACAAAGCCGACGTCGGCGCGGCGGTATTCCACGAGCTGCGCCTCGTTAGCGGAGCTCACATCGCGCCCGTCCACCGTCACGGTGCCGGAAGTCGCCGTATCCATGCCGCCCAGAATGTTGAGCGCCGTGGTCTTGCCGGCACCCGAAGCACCCAAAATGATGGCGAGCTCGCCGCGCTCGACCGTAAAACTCGCGCCGTCGAGTGCGTGAATGCGGGCGTCGCCCTCGCCGTATGCCTTGATGACGTCTTTGAATTCGATATAAGCCATCGATCGGTTCCCATCTGGTCGGATAACTCTTTAGTATTACCCATTTCGCACCGACCAGACGATATGAGCAGGACATAAAAACATTGAGAGCCCCTGCTGCATGAAAGACC
>CAJMRE010000029.1 GCA_905215755.1 uncultured bacterium | reverse complement strand
ATCCTCGTGTCAGGGGTTCGATTCCCTTCCCCGCCACCTTGAATTGACTAGGACCCCTGCAAAGGGGTCCTTTTCTTTTATGTAGCCCATGCACGGAATCGAACCCCGTGAGGGCGCGGAGTTGAGGAAACGCGCAAGCGTTTGCCAGCGTAGCTCGCAAGGCGCGCAAGCGCCGCAGCGGTCCGTCCGCGCAGCGCGCGGACGCGATTCCCTTCCCCGCCACCTTGAATTGACTAGGACCTCTGCAAAGGGGTCCTTTTTTATGTAGCGCCCGCGGAAAATGCATCCCACTATTGAGCGAAAGAACGGGATGCGCTTTCCGGCGCTTACTTCCGACGTGCGCGCACATCTCGGCGCACCAGCTCGTGCCCACCTGTCCCAGACATTCCTCCCACTTTTGCGCCACTTTGTAGACCGTTCGGTCGCCTGTCTGCATGCGCGGGTATACTCAAATCGATAGATATGTCATGCAAGAGCGATGCGGGCTTAGCCCGTATGATTCAAAAGGGGGCAGTGATGGAGAGGATACTCGGCGTTAATCTCTCTGGCTGGTTTATTCCCGAGCCTTGGGTGACCCCGTCGCTATACGCGGCGACCGGTGCATCCAACGCGGCCGAGCTGCAGGAGGCCATGGGCACCGCCGCCTATAACGAGCGCATGCGCCGTCATTACGAGACGTTTGTGAGCGAGGACGATTTCCGTCGCATGGCGCAGATCGGTCTCAATGCCGTGCGTCTGCCGGTGCCCTGGTATGCCTTTGGCTCGCAGGAGTCCGATGCGTCCTACATCTCGGTTGTCGACTACATCGACCGTGCAATTGAGTGGGCTGCCAAGTACGACATCCGCGTGCTGCTTGATCTAGCAACTGTGCCCGGTGGCCAGGGCGATTCCAACGATTCGCCCGCCACGCCAGAGGCTGTTGCCGAGTGGCATTCGTCCACTAACGGCCGTCATGTCGCACTCGACGTGCTCGAGCGCTTGGCTGATCGCTACGGCGAGGCCGAGAGCCTGCTGGGCATTGAGCTGCTGGATACGCCGCAGATGAGTGTCCGCAAGAGCCTCTTCACCATGACGGATGGCATTCCTGCTCACTACCTGCGCAATTTCTATCGCGATGCCTACGAGCTCGTCCGTTCGTATATGCCCGAGGATAAGATCGTCGTCTTCTCGTCGTCGGGGCATCCCAGCGAGTGGAAGCATTTTATGCGCGGCGCCAAGTACAAGAACGTCTACATGGACCTTCACCTGTACCATTACCGCGACGAGCATGCGCTCGACATCACGAGCCCCCGCGGGCTGACGACGGCGATTTCTCGTAACAAGCGCGAGCTCAAAGAAGCGATTTCGACTGGGTTCCCCGTGCTGGTGGGCGAATGGTCGGGCGCGGCGATCTTTGCCAACTCGTCGGTTACGCCCGAGGGCCGCAATGCCTACGAGCGCGTGTTTATCGCCAACCAACTGGCTTCGTTTGCACCGGCTGCCGGTTGGTTCTTCCAAACGTGGAAGACCGAGAAGCGCATTGCAGCATGGGACGCCCGCGCGGCGCTCGGTACGCTCGAGCGTGGCATGATTGAATAGGTTGATATGACGCAAAACAGCGCCCATACGGGCAAACTCTATGTGGTCGGCACGCCCATCGGCAACCTGGGCGACCTGTCCCCGCGCGTTGGCGAGGCGTTTGCCGCCGCCGATGTCATTTGCTGCGAAGACACGCGTGTGACGTCAAAGCTGCTGATGCATCTGGGCATTTCCAAGCCGCTTGTCCGTTGCGATGAGAATGTGATCGCCAGCCGCGCCGCCGGCCTGGTCGACCGTCTGCTGGCGGGGGAGACCCTCGCTTTTGCCTCGGACGCCGGCATGCCGAGTGTGTCCGATCCCGGACAGGCGCTGGTCGAGGCGGCGCGTGAGGCCGATGTGCCCGTTGAAGTTATTCCCGGGCCCTCTGCTTGCGTCACGGCGCTCGTTTCGTCCGGCATTCCCTGCGAGCATTTTTTCTTCGAGGGCTTTTTGGGCCGAAAGCACGGCGACCGCGTGCGCCGTTTACAGCGCCTTGCCGTGGTGCCCGGCGCACTCATCTTCTACGAGTCTCCACATCGCATCGTGGCGACGCTCGAGGCCGTGGCGGAGGTCTTTCCCCAGCGTGAGGTTGCCGTCTGCCGCGAACTCACCAAGCTGCACGAGGAGGTCTTGCGCGGGCCCGCTGCCCAGCTTGCCGAGGAGCTGCGTGCTCGCGGCGAGGTAAAGGGCGAGATTGCGCTGGTCATCGCGCCGCCGAGCGAGGATGAGGAGGCCGGCATCGCGCCGGTTGGCGCTGCGGTAGCGGATCCCGACGATGCCCTGCGCGAGGATATCCGCACCGCGCTCGAGGAGGGGGAGCCCGCCTCTGCGGTGGCCAAGCGCCTGTCTCAGAAGTATTCGCGCCGCAAGCGCGATGTCTATGCCATGGTGCTCGATATGCAATAGATGGAGGATATCCAGCCCTTGCGCTAGAATCATCCCCTGTATGCAACGTTTTTCTGGAGGACAAACCCCATGGATCAAAGCAAGCCTTCGTTCTTTATCACGACGCCCATCTACTACGTCAACGCCGATCCGCACCTGGGCACGGCTTATTCCACCATCATCGCCGACGTTCAGGCTCGCTATCGCCGCTCCGCCGGCTATAACGTCAAGTTCCTGACCGGCATGGACGAGCACGGCGAGAAGGTCGCCGAGGCCGCAGCCAAGCATGGCATGACGCCGCAGGAGTGGACCGACAGCCAGGCTCCGCACTTCAAGGAGCTTTGGAGCAAGCTCGAGATCTCCAACGACGACTTCATCCGCACCACCGAGCCGCGCCAGCATCATGCCGTGCAGTACCTGTGGGAGCGCATGAAGGAGTCCGGCTATCTGTATAAGGGCAGCTACGACGGTTGGTATTGCGTGCCTGACGAGACCTACTTCACCGATACGCAGGTCCAGAAGGGCGACGAGGAGTACGGCAGCGTCGGCCAGCATCTATGCCCCGACTGCCACCGTCCGCTTGAGCGCGTCCAGGAGGAGTCCTACTTCTTTAAGCTTTCCGCCTTCCAGGACAAGCTTCTCAAGCTCTATGACGAGCACCCCGACTTTGTCGAGCCTGCGTTCCGCATGAACGAGGTTCGCAGCTTTGTCGAGGGCGGCCTCAACGACCTTTCCGTGAGTCGCACGAGCTTTGACTGGGGCATCCAGGTTCCGTTTGACGAGGGCCATGTGACCTATGTATGGTTTGACGCGCTGCTCAACTATATGACGGCCGTCGGCTACGGTGTCGACACCGACGAGGCGCGTGCCGAGCTGGCCTATCGCTGGCCCGCGCAGTTCCACATCGTGGGTAAGGACATCATCCGCTTCCACTGCGTCATTTGGCCCGCCATGCTCATGGCCATCGGCGAGGCCCTGCCCGAGCACGTCTTTGCCCACGGCTTCCTGACCGTGCGCAATGCCGAGACCGGCAAGGCCGAGAAGATGTCCAAGAGCCGCGGTAACGCCATCGCTCCGCAGGATGTTATCGACATGCTGGGCGTCGAGGGCTACCGCTATTACTTTATGACCGACGTGGTCCCCGGCACCGACGGCGCCATCAGCTTCGATCGTATGGAGCAGGTCTACAACGCCGATCTGGCCAACAGCTGGGGCAACCTCATTTCGCGCTCGCTCAACATGAGCGCAAAGTACTTTGACGGCTGCGCCCCGGCTAAACCGGCGTCTGCCGACGCGTTCGATAACCCGCTGGCAAAGATTGCCGACGGTTTGGTCGAGCGCTACATGGCCAAGATGGACGTGCTCGATTACGGTGGAGCCAAGGATGAGGTCATGGAGCTCATCCACGCCGCCAACCACTACATCGAGGACTCCGAGCCCTGGGCACTTGCCAAGGACGAGGCTAAGGCTGACGAGCTGGCGTTTGTGATCTACAACCTGCTCGAGGCCATCCGCATTGCCGCTCACCTGCTGATGCCGCTCATGCCTCAGACCTCTGCCGAGGCCCTGCGCCGCCTGTCCTGCGAGAACGAGGCCGCGACCGACGACCTCAAGGGCATTTGCGCTTGGGGCCTGCTTGCTGGTGGTCAGCCCGTCGAGAAGGGCGATCCTCTGTTCCCGCGTCTGGCGTAGAGACCGCGCGAGCGCCATATCGGCAATTTGCTGTTTAGATGTAAGGGCATGGCCGCAACGGTCCATGCCCTTTCGTTTCAAGACGCCGCCATCATGCTAAGGAGGCAACTATGACAACTTCGCCTTTGGCAAACCCCACGGCCACCAGGGAGCTGCTGGAGGAGTTTGGCCTTGCGACCAAGCATCGCCTGGGCCAGAACTTTCTAATCGACAATCATGTGATCGAGCGTATCTGCGAGCTTGCCGAGCTTGCAGGTGACGAGCGCGTACTCGAGGTGGGTCCGGGTTGCGGTACTTTGACACTTGCGTTGCTGCAGGAAGCGGCGTGCGTTACGTCCATTGAGGCCGATCCCGAGCTTGAGCCGGTGCTCGATGCCCACGCCGCCGACTATGCCAACTTCCGCTTTATCATGGGCGATGCGCTCAAGGTGACGCCGGAGCAGATTGAGCAGGCTGCGGGCGGTGAGCCGACGGTATTTGTCGCGAACTTGCCCTATAACGTGGCGGCGACGATCATTTTGCAATTTTTCCAGACAATGCCGGCGCTCAAGCGCGCCGTCGTCATGGTGCAAAAGGAGGTTGCCGATCGCATTGCCGCAGTGCCGGGCAACAAGACCTATGGCGGCTATACGGCAAAGCTTGGCCTGTATGCGCAGGTGACGGGTCGCTTTGAGGTGCCGCCGCGTTGCTTTATGCCGGCGCCACACGTGGACTCGGCCGTCGTGCGTATCGACCGTGTTGACGGTGTGGCGCCCGAAGGACTCGATCGCGAATTTGTGGCCCGTGTGATTGACGCTGCATTTGCTCAGCGTCGCAAGACCATCCGCAATTCCATGAGCGCCAACGGCTTTGCCAAGGACGTGCTCGATGCCGCCTTTGAGGCTTGCGGTATCGCACCCACCACGCGCGCCGAGACGCTCGGCGTCGCCGACTTTGTGTGCCTGGCTCGGGAGCTTTCCCATGACGCTTAATGCCGAACGCGTGACGTTTACCAAGAAAAAGAAGACGGTTGCTTGTCCCGTGCCCTTGGCACCGCTTGCCGACACACATGCGCATCTGCTTTCGTTCTGGGGCAAGGATGTGCCCGAGACACTCGTGCGTGCCAAGGCGGCAGGCATCGACCTGTTGGTGACGGTCTTCGATCCCATTGCCGACAAGCGCAGCGTGACGGACTATAGCGACTGGCTGACGCGCGAGATTCTGCCGATACGGGATATCCCGCAGATCAAGTATCTTGCCGGCGTGCATCCGTATGGCGCGCCGGACTATACCGACGACGTTCACGCACAGGTCGTTGCCGCGCTTGATGATCCCTTATGCGCCGGTATTGGCGAAATCGGTCTGGACTACCACATGGACTATGACGACGATATCGCGCCGGCGCCCCACAGCGTGCAGATTGATTGCATGGCACGTCAGCTCGAAGTCGCCGTGCGCTGCAATGTGCCGGTGGAGTTGCACCTGCGGCACGAGGACTCGGATGGGGAGCGCACCTCGCATATGGATGCGTACAACGTGCTTCGTGAGGTGGGCGTGCCCCAGGCCGGTTGTGTGCTGCACTGTTTTGGCGAGGACCGCGCCACGATGGAGCGCTTTGTGGAGCTGGGCTGCTATATCGCCTATGGTGGTGCGGCCACCTTTAAGCGCAACGACGACGTGCGCGAGGCATTTGCGGCAACCCCACTCGATCGAATTTTGTTCGAGACGGATTGCCCGTATATGGCGCCGGAGCCCATTCGCGGTCTTGAGTGCGAGCCTGCAATGATTTCCATTACGGCAAACGCGCTGGTCAACGACCGCGTCGATCGTACCGGCGAGGACGCCGAGGCAATCGCGCGAGCAGCTTGGGAAAATGCCTGCAAACTTTTCCAAAAATAGTTCTTGCGTTCGCGGTGGCGCTCCGTTATTCTAATTCCTGCACGCGGGCGTGGCGGAATTGGCAGACGCGTACGGTTCAGGTCCGTATGGGGGCAACCCCATGAAGGTTCAAGTCCTTTCGCCCGCACCATTAAATGAAAGAGCTCCCAGCAATGGGAGCTTTTTTGTTACGGGCTCATCGCAGGGACTTGAACCTGCGAAGGAGCGAGCGTAAAGAAAACGCGGAGCGTTTTTAGCGAGCTGGCGAGTCCGCCGGCAGGCGGGCGAAGCCGGTGCGGATCCGCGAAGCGGATACGCGGACGTCCTTTCGCCCGCACCATTGAATGAAAGAGCTCCCAGCAATGGGAGCTTTTTTGTTATGCACGATCTCCTTGGACGGGTATCCTAATGCCAACGTGTGCCTATCAGAGGAGAGACCATGCTGTTTTCCGGTATCATCGCCGCCCTTACCAGCCTTTTGATCCCCATCATCATTCTGTTGCTGCTGCTTCCCAGCGCCTGCTATGTCGTTGAACAGCAGCATGCTGTGATCATCGAACGCTTAGGCAAGTTCAACCGCATCGTCAACGCGGGCTTCCACATGAAGGTACCCGTGATTGACCGCAAAGCCGCTACGGTGAGCCTGCGAACCATGAAAAACGGTTTTGGTATCGACGTTAAGACCCAGGACAACGTGACCATCGGCCTTGAGGTCTCTGCTCAGTACCACGTGAGCTATGACATGGGCGCCGGCCCGGCAGATTCGGGCATCTACAAGAGCTACTATATGCTGCAGGAGCCCGTCGACCAGATGCGTGACTTCATCACCGACGCCCTGCGCTCTTCGATTCCCGTCTACACACTCGATGAGGTCTTTGCCAAGAAGGACGACATCGCCAAGGATGTCAACGCTACCGTTTCCGAGCAGATGGCCGCCTACGGCTTCACCCTCGTGTCGACGCTCATCACCAAGATTGCACTGCCGACCGAGGTCGAGAACTCCATGAACGACATCAACGCCGCCCAGCGCAAGCGCGCTGCCGCGCAGGAGCTCGCCGAGGCCGACCGCATCAAGCGCGTCACCGAGGCGACCGCCGAGGCCGAGGCGATGGAAAAGGCAGGCGAAGGCATCGCCAACCAGCGCAAGGCCATCGCGCTGGGCATCAAGGATTCGCTTGAGATTATCCAGGAGACAGGCGTTGGCAACGATGAGGCCAACCAGCTGTTCATGTTTACACAGTGGACCGAGATGATGACGGAGTTCGCACGTACGGGCAAAAACTCGACGGTCGTGCTGCCGAGCGACTTTTCGCAGTCGGCCTCGATGTTCGAGCAGATGCTGGCTGCCGGCAAAGTTCAAAACGATTCGAAGGAGTAGGCGCGCGTGAAATACACCGTCGTTTGTGTTGGCAAGCTCAAGGAGCGCTTTTGGAAGGACGCGTGCGCTGAGTACACCAAGCGCCTAGGTGCCTATGCCAAGGTTGATATCCGCGAGGTGGCCGATATCGACCCGGCTAAGGCGGGCGGCGTGGATGCCGCGCGCGACAAGGAGGGGGCGGCAATTCTTGCTGCATTGCCGTCTCGGGCGCATGTGATCCTGCTGGCTATCGAGGGCAAGGAGCGTTCGAGTGAGGAGCTCTCGGCGCGGCTCGACGATCTTATGCTGCGAGGCAGCAGCGACATTGCCTTTGTAATCGGCGGTTCGGACGGCGTGAGTGATGAGGTGCGCGCCCGCGCCGACGAGATGCTCAGCTTTGGACACATTACCTTGCCGCATAACCTGGCGCGTGTGGTGCTGCTAGAGCAGATTTACCGTGCCTGCAAGATCAGCCGTGGCGAGCCGTATCACAAATAGGTCGGCAATACGAAACAATGGCGTGGGACAATACCTTTCGTTTTGAGGAATGTGTCTGAAAGGACTATGCGATATGAAGATTGGATTTGTCGGTTTTGGCAATATGGCGAGCGCTATGGCCGATGGCTGGATCGCTGCCGGTGTAGCTGCGAGCGACATGTGCGCCTGTGCGGGTCGCTACGACGCACTGGTTGAGCGCTGCGAGGCGCGCGGCATGGTCGCCTGCCACGATGCCGCCGAGGTCGTCGCCGCATCCGATATCGTGGTCGCTGCGGTCAAACCGTACATGATCGAGAAGGTATTCGCCCCGCTCAAGGATGCTCTTGCCAAAAAGGTCGTTCTGTCGGTTGCCTGGACCTGGGACAGTGCCAAGTGGGAGCAGGTCCTGCCGGGCGTTGCGCATATCTCGACGGTGCCCAACACACCGGTTTCGGTGGACGAGGGCGTCATCGCTTGCGAGAAGGCTTCCACGCTTAGTGATGAGCAGAGCGCAGTGGTGCTTGATCTGCTTGGCAAGCTCGGTGCGGTGGTCGAGCTCGATACGAGCCTGCTGTTTGTGGGCGGCACGGTGGGTGGTTGCGCTCCGGCATTTGTCGCTATGGCAATCGAGGCCCTGGGCGATGCGGCGGTCAAGCACGGTATCCCGCGTGCCGATGCCTATCGCATTGTGAGCCAGATGGTGCTGGGTACGGCAAAGCTGCAGCTTGCAACTGGCCAGCATCCTGCGGCGATGAAGGATGCCGTATGCTCGCCCGGCGGCGCCACCATCAAGGGCGTCATCGCGCTCGAGGATGCCGGCATGCGCAGCGCCCTGGTCAAGGCCATCGACGCCACCCTTCAGTAAAACCTTCCATTTAGGGACAGGTTTATTTTGGCTGGTTTTCCTGCGGTTTTGTCCCTTTAGCAAAAAGCGCCCCGCAACCGGCTCGATTCCGGTTGCGGGGCGCCGGCGTTTGCCCAGATAAAACCGACCAAAATAAACCTGTCCCTTTTTGGCAGGTTAGTCCCAGAAGCTGTCTTCCTCGTCCTCGGACTTGGGTCCACGGTCGACGTACATCTTATGGGTGCGCTTCTCCATTACAAAGGCAAGAATCGCAAACAGCAGGATGCCGCCGGCGAAAAGGATGGCAAAACCGGTGCGGGTGCCAAACAAAAAGGAAAAAACTGCGTCCATTGGGTGCCTTCTTGCGTAGTTGAGTTGGGTCGTAAACGCTCATAAGTATATACTTGCCCATACATGTACAAGGTTGCAACCTAAATGGAATGTATATCGCCGGAGGATCTAATGCTTGATATCAAGTTTGTTCGCGAGAACCCCGATGCCATCGATACCGCCATGGCAAATCGCCAGACGTCTTGGGATCGCGAGAAGTTCTTTGAACTCGACGACGAGCGCCGTGCCGTCATCACCGAGGTCGAGGAGCTCCAGGCCACGCGTAACGCCGAGTCCAAGAAGATTGGCGCCCTGATGAAGGAGGGCAAGAAGGACGAGGCCGAGGCCGCCAAGGAGGCCGTGCGCGCCGTCAACGAGAAGATCGACGGTCTGGCCGAGCGCCGTACCGCTCTTGAGCAGGAGCAGTACGACTTCATGTCTCACCTGCCCAACATTCCGTGCGAGGCTACCCCGTACGGTAAGGACGAGGACGAGAACATCGAGCGTCGCCGCTGGGGCACCCCGCGCGAGTTCGACTTCGACTTTAAGCCGCACTGGGATCTGGGTACCGATTTGGACATCCTCGACTTCGAGCGTGGCAACAAGCTCTCCGGCAGCCGCTTCACTGTTCTCGGTGGCGCCGGCGCCCGCTTGGAGCGCGCCCTTATCAACTTCTTCCTGGACACGCACACGAGCCGTGGCTTCAAGGAGTGGTGGCCGCCCATCGTCGTCAAGCGTCAGACCATGTTTGGCACGGGTCAGCTGCCCAAGTTCGAGGACGACGCCTATCACGTCTCGGGCGATAACTTCCTGATTCCCACCGCCGAGGTCGTGCTTACCAACCTGCACGCCGGTGAGGTTCTCGACGCCGACACCCTGCCGCGCCGCTACACCGCCTTCACCCCCTGCTTCCGCGAGGAGGCCGGCTCCGCTGGTCGCGACACCCGCGGCATCATCCGCCAGCACGAGTTTGACAAGGTCGAGATGGTCAAGTTTGCCAAGCCGGAGGAGTCCGACGAGGAGCTTGAGAGCATGACCGCCGAGGCCGAGTTCCTGCTTCAGCAGCTGGGCCTTCCGTATCGCGTGATTAGCCTGTGCACCGGCGACCTGGGCTTCTCTGCCCGTCAGACCTACGACATCGAGGTCTGGCTGCCGAGCTACAACGCCTACAAGGAGATCAGCTCCTGCTCCAACTGCGGCGACTTCCAGGCCCGTCGCGCCAACATCAAGTATCGCGACCCCGAGAACTTCAAGGGCTCGCGCTACCTGCACACCCTCAACGGTTCCGGCCTGCCGGCTGGCCGCACCATGGCCGCCATCCTGGAGAACTACCAGAACGCCGACGGCACCATCACGATCCCTGAGGTTCTTCGTCCTTACATGGGCGGCCTCGAGAAGATCGAGCCGGTCGCGTAGGTTGCCTGCATAAGCGATTTGCGAGGGCGCTCCTTTTTGGGGCGCCCTTTTTGTGCGCAAAGCCTTACCATATCGTGCGGACAGCTCAATAGAAAACACACGAACAAACGTTCTGTATACAGCCATCTACCTGCTATGCTTTTGTTAAATTGAAGCGAGAGGAAGGGGATGCGATGGAGCTGTTTGATGAACGGGTAGTTTTGTTTGAGAGCGATGAAGGTGGGGAGCACCTACTAGTTACGTGTGAGCCATCGGGTATGGGTGGTTTGGTGGTGCGGCAGACGAGCGAGGGTCCGTTAACCCAATGGTGCTTTGAGGAGTCGCTGCATGTAGTTGAGACCTTTGTGACGCACGAGGGGCTTGTGGCGCTTGAGCAGTTCTATGGAGTTGGGACTTCTAACCAGGTAGCGCGCATGCTGAGCATCTCGTTTGCCGATTATGACTGCGCCCAGCGGGTGCGTTCGCTTTTGAGGGAACTCGGTGCCGGGTTCGATGTGGTTGAAAAACCGATTGATCGCATTGGGGATGTTGGCGCATGCGGAGCTGCGTGAGGAGCATATTCTCGAAAAAAGTTTGAGATTGTGCTTGACTCCAACTAACTAAAGTGGTTTTATATGTCTTGCGCTGCGGCGTTACCTCAGCTGGATAGAGGGTCTGACTACGAATCAGAACGTCATAGGTTCGAATCCTATACGCCGCACCAATCGAACTTGAAGCCTCCGGCAACGGGGGCTTTTCTTTTATGGCAACACCGCATGGATTCGAACCTCGGTCGAGGCACGAACGGTTTAATCACTACTTCGTAAAATTTTTTCAAATTATCGCTTGACCCATCGGGGGCTCGCGTGCATAATAATCCGTGCGTTGCGGCGTTACCTCAGCTGGATAGAGGGTCTGACTACGAATCAGAACGTCATAGGTTCGAATCCTATACGCCGCACCAATTGATCTTGAAGCTCCCGGCAACGGGGGCTTTTCTTATATGGGAGCATTGCGGAGATTCGAACCTCGGTCGAGGCGCGAGCGTAAAGAAAACGCGAAGCGTTTTTAGCGAGCGGGCGAGCACGCCGGCAGGCGGGCGAAGCCGGCGCGGATCCGCGAAGCGGATGCGCGGAATCCTATACGCCGCACCAATTGATCTTGAAGCTCCCGGCAACGGGGGCTTTTCTTATATCGCGATGCGTCGAAGATCGCGCCAAGTGTCCCAAATGAGTAAAAATCAAATTCAATAACTTTTTTTGAAAAAATGCTTGACCATTATTCAGTCCCTGTGCATAATAATCAACAAGTCGCGGCGTTACCTCAGCTGGATAGAGGGTCTGACTACGAATCAGAACGTCATAGGTTCGAATCCTATACGCCGCACCACTTGAGCTTGAAGCCTCCGGAAACGGGGGCTTTTCTTTTTGACAACCATGCATGGATTCGAACCTCGGTCGAGGCGCGAGCGTGAAGCGGACTATTTCTTATCGACTCGTGTAAGATTCCGAGTAGGTGTCGCGGCCCATCCGCGACCGCTCCTTCTCTAGACGACCGATCAGGGTGATATTTCGTGGCAGAGCGTCCGACATACAAGCTCAGGTTTTTCGATCCCAAAAAGCGTTTTCCATCGATGCCCGAGCAGCCTGCGGGGCGCTCGTATGGTGTTGTCTGGAAAGTCTTTGGCGAGGATCCTAAAGAGTCGTGCTACGTCGTCGAATTCGTCGGCAAAAGCCACATATCGCTCTTGGGCTACGTGAGCGTGTCGGGCAAGGTTTATAAGGTTGACCGCCCTGTTCGGGAAGCACCGTTGCCCGAGGACCCCGACATGGAGCTGGTCCTTCACGAGTCCGATTCCAGTATTGGCGAGATTATGGTGAGGGAGGCCAACGGAGCAATGCGCGCGTGTGCGCGAACTGCCGGCTCTCCCGAAGGCCCCATGCGCGAGCAGTCCGACCTCGAGACATGGAATTCGACCCGCGCCCTTCCTTACGGCGAGTTTATGGCCTCGATGTTCTTGCGCTACGTGATATTTGCCAACTCCGAAAGCACTATTGCGAACACGGCGGGCGTCGACGGTCTCGATGCAGACATGCAAAACGCTGTCGACAAGATCAAACTCGTAAAGTTGCCCGAGCCGGTCGAGGTGTTTTTGGGCTTTGACACGGCGCCGCTCCCCGATGCTATCGAGACGCTGCTTTACCGTGTTGACCATGCCGAGAATCCGAGCGGTATCGAGCGTTATGCCGCCGCCCTGATGAGCGAGATTGACTTGCCCCGCCTGCGCACCATTGCTGCCAAGTCCGAAATGAGCCTAGCGCGCATCGACCGCTCAAAGCTTTTCTATCTCAATTTTGATCGTAGTCTGCTGGACCAGGACGAGATTGACATGCTGCTTGCCGTCGAGTGCCATCTCAACCGCCTCTCCGGCATCCTTGAGCGCATTGGGGCTGGATTGGTCCCCGCGGCGTCCTCGCCGAGCTTTGAGGGTTGTGCGCTCTTTGACGCGTGGCATATTGCCAAGACGACCAACGATGTTCCTCGACTGCTCGATACGACCTCGAGCGATAACCCATGGGCCAAACCGGGGACGGTGACTTGTCAGCCGGGCGGTGAGTGGGACGTGCGCACCCGCTTCGCGCATATCGTCGAGGCACTCAACGTGGTCACACGGCTCGACTATACCTATCGGGCAAACGTTGCCGAGGGGATTATGCTCGTTCGGTTTGGGCGCTCTGTCGTGGATGCCATGCCGCAACGTGAATACGACGCTCAGGATGACGTCTGGCGCGAGCTAGACGTGGACATGCGCGCGACTTGGGCCGCGGAGCACGACGCGCGCGTGGCGCTTACGCTTGCGGCGGCGTGTTTTGCCGCAGGTGCCTGCATTTCGCGCTGCTATGTTCAGATTGCGGCTCCCGACGGCGAGCGGGGCGAGCGCGTCATTGCAACATATTCCTTTGGGCGTGCGGCCTATCTGGCCAATTGCGTGCCTGTCGCCAAGGATCTTGAGAGCATGGACATGGACGATATGCCGTGCAAGCGCATGCTTGAGGCATATGAGTCGGACGCACCGGATGCGATTGAGCCTGCGGAGGTTCACGCTCGCCCGCGTGACGACCACCGTTCGCTGCCGCCGGCGTTGCGCGACCTGCTGCTTGCCGATACGGCTGATGAGCTAGAGGTCATGGAGGAGGACGATGACCCGTATGTGGCGCGCGTCGTTGAGTTGCGCGAGCAGGTAAAAGTTGACCATGCAAGTGCGTTTGAGGGCTTCTCCCGTCTTGTTGAGGAGCTGGAGGCAAAGTGCGCCGTCGCCGAGCTTTTGGCAACGGGTCCGGTTCAGACGCAGTTTTGCGACAACCAGCTGGTGCGTATGGTGCTGCCGGTAATGGAGGAAGATCGCTCGGTGCGCATCCTGCGCGCTCCCGACGCGCTCTACTTTGCTCAGCACGAGATCTGCAGTTATTACGCCGATCAGGAGGATTTTGAACGGGCATTGCCCGAGGTGCGTCGTCTTTACGATCTGGCTCGCTCGTCCATGCAATCGCACTTTGCGCTCATCAACGTGTTGGCGCGCCTGGAACGCTTTGACGAGATTATCGAGGTGGCGCGCCACGGCCTGCGCATTGCCAGCGACCGTTCCGCAATCGGTTATCTGTTCTATCGCTTGGCGTTTGCCTATTGGAACTGCGACCAGCTCGAGCTCGCGCTGGCATGCTACCGCCTGGTACCGCGCGGCGAGGAGTCGGGTAGCAACGCACTGGAGGAAATGCAGGGCCTTATGAATGAGATGGGTGTCAATGAGCCTCCGACGTTTGAGGAGGCCGTCGAGACCATCCGCAAGGCTGGGCTTGAATTGCCTCCCGTGTCCGCCGTGGCCAACCAGCTGGCGGATGCTGCCGTGCAGTTGGTCGATAGCGGCTTCTTTTTCCTGGCGCGCGTCTGCATCTTCCAAATGTGGCGCACCATGGGCAACGATGAGCTCGGCTCCCTCAATCGCTCGCTGGGGTAGGGGCGAAAACTGCAAGGAGGAAAGGCCGCTAGGCAATTAGAAAATTCCCTCTTGCTCAACTTCGGCTGTTTGGTTACTATAGAACGGCTGTTACGGAGAGCTGACCGAGAGGCCGAAGGTGCTCGCCTGCTAAGCGAGTATGCCCCAAAAGGGCATCTGGGGTTCGAATCCCCAGCTCTCCGCCAGTATGAATTTGTAGAAGGGTCCCATTTGGGGCCCTTTTTTATTATCAAGAATGGCGGCTGGGGATTCGAACCCTCAAAAAGGAGGCATCCTTTCGGACGTCTCCTTTCAGCGAGCGTATTGTTCTTCGATCCTACACCTCGGGTGCCTTGGCTACGGTTTCGCTTTCTGCCGCAAGCGGACGGTTTTCGATGCGACGACTCAGGCGGTCGAGCTTCACAAGAAGCCATTCAATGGGATTCGGCCCCGAGCCTTCCTCATCGGCAACCAAATCCGTGACAACGACCTTGATGCCGTCTTGTTTGAGCGTGAGGCTACCTACTTTGTCGCCCACATGCACCGTGCCCGAAAGGTCATCGTAGGCAACCTTTTCGGTTACTTCTCCGGCAAGCGAAAAGATGGTCGCCTGAGCTGCGGGATCGGCGAGTGTGGCGTCGATCGTCTTGTCCGTCCAGTCGGTCTGGCTTATGCGCGCGATGAGCGGATTGCCGTTGGCGGTCTTTTCCTGCGTGTTGGCGATCGCAACCGTCACCTTGTGGCCGTAGTACCAGTTGGCAAGGGCGGCCGTGTCGGCAAAGCGCTGGTCGTTGGTGCTGGAGTTCAAAACGACAGTATAGGTCTCGTCGCCATCGCGGTCGTAGGCTGCCGTAAAGCAGTAGCCGGCATCGTCGGTAGTGCCGGTCTTGCCGCCGATATTGCCGTCCTGCCCCAGCAGCTCGTTGTGCGTATCCATTGAATGTGAGTGGTCGGAGCCATCGGCGCCTGTAACCTCAATCCAGGAATCATCGCTCGCCACGATCTCGCGGAACGCATCGCTCTTCATTGCTTCCTGCATCATCAGGGCCGCATCGTGCGCGGTCGAGTGCATGTCGCCGGCCCACTCATCAAAGTCCAGACCGTGCGGATTCTCAAAAAGAGTTCCCGTGCAGCCGAGCTCTTTAGCGCGCTCGTTCATGGCCTTGACAAACGTGGCCTCAGCATCTTTGGTCTTGGGGTCGATCTTTTTGCCCACATGCTCGGCAAGCACGATGGCGGCGTCATTGCCCGAGGGAATCATCAGACCGCGCAGGGCCTGTTCCACTGTGAGCTCGTCGCCTTCGAGCAGGCCGGCGGTCGAATTGCCCACGGTTGCCGCGGCGCTGCTCACCGTGACCTTCTCGTCCATCTTGCAGTTCTCGATGGTCAAGATTGCGGTCATGACCTTGGTGATTGAGGCGATCTTGACCTGCTCGTCGGCACTGCGGGCGTAATAGATGGAACCGTCCTTACTCATGACGATGGCGTTGGTCGCATCGATATCGGGCAGATTATCGGCCGTGATGCCGCGGGCGTCGGCGGTCTTACCGCAAACGATATCGGTCGTAAGCACCTGGGCATTGGCGATAGACGGCGCACCGGCAGCAAGGGCGAGAGCGCAGGCAATGCCGGTGGTCAGTTGCGCGGAGCGCTTTACAAGAGAACTAAGGGTCTTCACAGATTTCGCTTTCGACGGGATGGTCTCTTTAGAGTTCAAAGTATATCGTTTACCGGCGCGGACAATCAGTGCGCGGGCGTGCGCGGCCCATGTCTGCGCCCGAACGGACATATAGGTGCTTAAGGTCGACTTAATCGCCCGCGCTTGTTGTGTGTGGCGCACACTGCCTCGGGCATAATGGAGCGCGAGAGGAGCACGCATGAACGAGCGCATACTGGTAGTTGATGACGAAAAGGCCATCGCCGACTTGGTTGGCATCTACCTTACAAAAGAGGGCTTTGATGTCCAGATTGCCTATAGCGGGGCCGATGCTGCCAAGGCGATTTTGGAGCAGGAGTTCGATTTGGCGCTGCTAGATGTCATGCTGCCCGATATCGATGGGTTTGAGCTGCTGCGTACGATCCGTTCCAGCCATACCTATCCCGTGATCATGCTGACGGCGCGCGATGCCCAGCAAGACAAGATCGGGGGCCTTTCGCTTGGCGCGGACGATTACGTGGTTAAGCCGTTCCGTCCGCTGGAGCTCATCGCGCGCGTGCACGCTCAGCTTCGCCGCTACACCAGCTACGGTAGCCGTGCACAGGCGGCCGAGTCGCCGACCATTCAGCTCGACGGCTTGGAGATCAACCGCGACGCTCGTTCCGTGACGGTGGACGGTGCACCGGTACGCCTCACACCCACCGAGTATTCAATCTTGCTGTATCTGGTCGAGCATCGCGGCAGCGTGGTGGCCGTGGAGGACCTGTTCCGCGCGGTGTGGAGCGAGGATTTTATGCCCGGCTCCAACAATACGGTGATGGTGCACATTCGCCACTTGCGCGAAAAAATCGGCGACGACGCACAAAAGCCACGCTTTATCAAAAACGTCTGGGGCGTCGGCTACATCATCGAATAGCGCCTTTGATGGTGGGGAAGTGGATATGACAAAAGACGATAGGCAGGCATTCGAGGTACCCGATCGGCTCTTTGAATACGTGAGGTCGGTCGTCGACAACCGCGCGCTTGCAACGGTGCTGCTCTTTTTGCTGAGCCTGCTGCTGATTGGCATCGACAACATCGCCGGAATCTTGACGGTGCTGCTTGCCGGCTTTTTGCTGATCGATCGATTTGAGATCGTGCGCCGCTGCATGGTGATTGGCGGCGCCGCGTGGGCCATGACGTTGGCGATTGGCGCCATGGCGCTCGGCGGCATCGAAGGGCCGGTGCTGTTCGATGCCGGCTTTGTATTCAACATGCTTGGCTTTGTGCTGGCGCTTGCCGCGTGCGTGCTGTTCTTGTGTGGCCGCGCCCTGTACTACCAGGGCTACGAACAGGGCGAGCAGCATGCCGATTGTGTGCTGGCCGCTCGTATTCAAGATCGCCTGATCGATCACCCCGACACCTGGGATAACATCGACGGCGACTTCTTGGAGGTCGAGGGCGCCCTTAACCGCGTGCGTGACCGTGAGCGCAAGGTGCAGCAAGCTCTGCGTGACGAGTCGCATCGCAAGGACGATTTGGTCACGTACTTGGCACATGACCTACGCACCCCGCTTGCCAGTGTGGTGGGCTATCTTTCGCTGCTGCAAGAGGCTCCCGAGCTGCCGGTTGAGCAACGTGCGCACTTTACGGGCGTGGCGCTCGACAAGGCGCACCGGCTCGATACGCTCATCGAAGAGTTCTTCGATATCACGCGCTTTGACTTCCACGATATCGTGCTCACGCGCGGCTATGTTGATCTGGGGTTGCTGCTGGCTCAGGTGACTGACGAGTTCTATCCCATCCTCAACGAGCAGCATAAGGAAGTCCAAGTTGATATTCGCGAGGACCTGACGGTGCTCGTGGATGGCGACAAAATGGCTCGCGTGTTCAACAACATCATGAAAAACGCTATTGCCTATAGCTATGAGGGCTCGACCATCACGATCGAGGCCAGACGCCGGGACGGCGGTGGCGTGCGCGTGCGCTTTATCAATCAGGGCGATCCCATCCCTGAGGCAAAGCTCAAGGTGATCTTTGAGAAGTTCTATCGCCTGGATGCGGCGCGTGCGACCAATCGCGGCGGCGCTGGACTGGGGCTTGCCATCGCCAAGGAGATCGTATGCGCGCACGGCGGTACCGTTGCATGTGAATCGACGCCCGAACACACGATATTCACCATCGAGCTGCCCGCCGCATAGCCAGTGTGCCCTTACAAACACTTGACAATGCGCTCACGTGCATATGAGCCGCGATTCCTACTATCGATACTGCTGAATTGATATCGATGTGGAGGTATGCGGTATGACGGCTGCTGCGGCTGTGGAGCCCACGGAGCTTGAAGAACTCATGAAAGCGCAGGCCGAGGCCGCGCACGAGCGCGAGGTTGGGGATGCGACTCGCCCCACGGCAGAGGATCTTGCCGCCTCGCCGACGCGAATCGATGTTGAGGGCCTCGACCTGTTCTATGGCGACCACCATGCGCTCAAGGACGTGAATATCAAGATCCGCGACAAGCAGATTACCTCGTTCATCGGGCCTTCGGGCTGCGGAAAGTCCACGTTGCTGCGCTGCTTTAACCGCATGAACGACGGCATCAAGGACTGCCGAATCGAGGGCAAGATTGCGCTCGATGGTCAAGATATCCTGGGCGACTACGACATCTGCCGCCTTCGCCAGCGCGTGGGCATGGTGTTCCAGCGCCCCAACCCGTTTCCCATGAGCATCTACGACAACGTCGCGTATGGTCCGCGCGGAATGGGAGTGCGCGATCGCGTCGTGCTCGACGAGCTGGTCGAAGACTCCCTGCGACGCGCCGCCCTGTGGGACGAGGCCAAGGACAAGCTCAAAGAGTCGGGTCTGGGTCTTTCGGGCGGCCAGCAGCAGCGTCTGTGCATCGCCCGCGCACTTGCCGTGCAGCCCGACATTCTGCTGATGGACGAGCCGACCTCGGCACTCGACCCTGTGTCGACGCTGGTGGTGGAGCAGCTGGCCTGCGAGCTCAAAGAGACCTGCACGCTCGTGGTCGTTACGCACAATATGCAGCAGGCGGCGCGTATCTCCGATTCGGTCGCATTCTTTTTGCTGGGTGAGCTGGTGGAGCACGCGCCCACCGCGCAACTCTTCAAGAATCCGACCGATCCGCGCACGGCGGATTATTTGACGGGACGTTTTGGCTGATACCATCTAGAAAAGGTACCTTTAGGGTTAAGATGCGGTCATGCCGGCCGCAAAGGGGTTCAACATGATCTATTACGTCGAGGACGATGACAACATCAGGGATTTGACGGTCTATGCGCTGCGCAAGCAGGGGATTGAGGCCGAAGGCTTTTCGTGCGACGGTGAGTTTAAGGCTGCCGTGGCGCGACGGGTACCCGATGCCGTCCTGCTCGACATCATGCTGCCCGATACCGATGGCTTGGCGATTATGCGTCGACTGCGTGCCGATCGCCTGACGGCGACGGTGCCCATCATGATGCTTACCGCCAAGGATACCGAGCTCGACAAGGTGATGGCGCTCGATGGCGGTGCCGACGATTACCTGACTAAGCCGTTTTCGCTCATGGAGCTTGCGAGCCGCTGCCGCGCACTGCTGCGTCGCGGCGGCATGGTCAAGCAGGCGAGCGATGTGCTCAGCGTGGGCGACATCGTGCTCTCGCCCAGCCATCGCGAGGTGACCGTTGCCGGCGAGCCGCTTAAGCTCACCCTGCGCGAGTTCGACCTGCTCGAGTACCTCATGCGCAAGCCCGGCGTGGTTTTTACCCGCGAGTCGTTGCTGCAGAGCGTGTGGGGCTGGGACTTCGACGGCGGTTCGCGCACCGTTGACGTGCACGTGCAGACGCTTCGCCAAAAACTGGGCGAGCATGCCAGCGCCATCGAGACCGTGCGCGGCGTGGGTTACCGCTTGGCCGAGCCTTCTGCCGGCGATGGTGCCAAAGGCGACGACACCGCGGCCACCGCATCGGAGGAGTAACCCGTGGTCTTCGCCCCCCAGGGAAAACATACGCTGTCGCACCGCGTTTTTGTGACGATCTTTGTCTGTGCCATGGCGGTTATCGTGGCGTTTACGGTGCTGGGTGCGTTCTTTGTGCAAAACACCTTGGCGGATGCCACGAGTGCCAATCTGGCGCAGGAAACCGAGCTCATTGCTGCCGCTCTCGACGAACAGCAGGAGCCCATCCCGTTCTTGCGTAGTCTCGATCGCGAGGACTTGCGCATCACGCTGATTAACAAGGATGGATCGGTTGCCTACGACAACGAGGCGTCGCCTTCCACACTGCCCAACCACGGCGATCGCCCCGAGGTCATCGAGGCCTTTGAGAGTGGTTTGGGTTCCGCGGAGCGCGCAAGCTCTACGCTCGACGAGATTATGCTGTATCGCGCCGTCGCCCTTGATAACGGCCAGGTTGTCCGCTTGGCGCAGGCCCAGCCTGGCGTTGCGGCGATTTTGCTGTCGATGGTGGCGCCGATGCTGCTTATCGCAGCAGCGGGTGCGGTACTCTCGTTTTTTATGGCGCGCCGCGAGTCCCGTGCCATCATCGCGCCGTTGCAAGAGGTGGATTTGGACCACCCACGCCGTAGCTATGAGCACGCCTATGCCGAGATGGTCCCCATGCTTGAGCGTATCGAGTCGCAGCGCCAGGAACTCAAGCGCCAAATGGCGGTGCTAGCGGACAACGACCGTATGCGCCGCGAGTTCACGGCGAATATCACCCATGAGCTCAAGACGCCGCTTACGGCGATTTCGGGCTATGCCGAGCTCATCGCAAACGGCATGGTCGAGGGCGAGGGCGACCTGCGCAACTTTGGCGGTCGCATCTATCGTGAGGCGGGCCGCTTGGCAGCGCTTGTCAACGATATCCTTACGCTGTCTAACTTGGACGAGGCCGAGCGTGCAGCTGAGGGCGAGGCGGTGCCCATTGGGTCCACGGAGCCTATTGAGCTCTCGCGTGCCATCTACGCGGTCGAGCAGCGTCTTGAACAGGTCGCCCGTCAGGCGAATGTGACGATAAGTCATGAGACCAAGCCTGTGGTCATCGAGGGCGTGTCGCGCTTGATTGACGAGCTCATCTATAATCTGGCAAGCAACGCCATCCGCTACAATCGACCCGGCGGTACGGTTACGCTGCAGTGCGGCACCAACGACGAAGGCCATCCGTTCCTTGCGGTCGCCGACACGGGAATCGGTATCGCGCCTGAAGAACAGGGCAAGGTATTTGAGCGGTTCTATCGCGTGGACAAGAGTAGGTCCAAGGCACGCGGCGGAACCGGTCTGGGGCTTGCCATTGTCAAGCATGCGGCCCTGTATCATCACGCCACGCTCGATCTGTCGAGCGAGTTGGGCGTGGGAACCACCATTACGGTGACGTTTCCCATACAGCAGGACGAGCCATTCGCATAGCGATACAACATAGATATTGATGTAGACGCCGCATTTGACTTTCGGGTGCGGCGTTGTTGTGCAATTTTACGATTGCTTCCGACATTTTTACAGGAGAGCCTGTTTCTTATGTATAGAGTTTGGTCTCGGTAAAAAGATGCGATAACATACGGACAGTTTTGTCAATCCGAACTGGGGAAATGAAAGGCAAGCTGCATGACCCTTCTCGAACTGTTCCAGCTGCTGAAGAAGCACCTTCAGCTGGTCATCACCCTTCCGGTGGTCTGCGCGATCGCCATGGGCATCGTGTCCTTCGTTGCGATGGACAACACCTATACCGCGACGACGAGCATGTACATTCTCGCCAAAACCGACGATAGCGGTCAGATGAGCTACAACGATCTCTCGGCGAGCCAGATGCTTTCCAACGATATCGCCACGCTGCTGGATAGCGATAGCGTTAAGAGCGGTGCTGCCAATGAGCTGGGCCTTGCTGACCTGGATGACTACAAGGTGTCTGTTTCCTCCGAGACCACCACGCGTGTCATTACGCTTTCGGTTACCGGCACCGATGCCAAGGAGACGGCTAAGGTCGCAAAGGCCATGGCCAGCTCGGTGAGTACGGTCGCTCAGAACGTCGGCGCTGCCCAGAGCATCAACGTTATCGACGAGGCTAAGACTCCCGAAGTCCCCAGCGGCCCCAAGCGTATGCTGTACGTTGCTGTCGCGTTCCTCGCGGGCATCTTTATCGCAGTTGCCTATGTCGTTTTGGCAGACATGCTCAACACCCGCATCCGCGGTGCCGAAGAGGCAGAAGAGCTCCTGGGCATTCCCGTTGTTGGCCGAATTCCGGCTATGAAAGGTGGTAAATAGGCATGGCTAAGGCAAAGAACACCGATAAGCTCGTTGTACAGAATGCCGCCAAGACCCTTCTGGCCAACATCCGCTTTGCGAGCGTGGACGACCCCATTCGCACCATCACCGTTACGTCCTCGATTCCCAACGAGGGCAAGTCTACGGTTTCCATCAACCTTGCCCAGGCTATCGCTACGAGCGGCAAGTCCGTGCTCCTGGTCGAGGCCGATATGCGCCGCAGGTCCCTTTCCGATATGCTCGGCGTTCGTTCGCGCGGCGGACTCTATGCGGTTCTTTCCGAGCAGATCTCCATTGACCAGGCGATTGTCGAGACGGGTCAGAAGAACTTCTACTTCCTCGATGCCGAGCCGCATATTCCCAATCCTGCCGACATCATCGTCTCTCACCGCTTTGCCAAGCTGGTAAAGGCACTGTCTGCCAAGTTCCAGTACGTCATCTTTGATGCTCCCCCGGTCGGCACCTTCATCGATGCTGCCGAGATTGCCAGCCTGACCGACGGTACGCTGTTCGTGGTGCGCGAGGACTTCACCAAGCGCGAGGAGGCGCTCAACGCTATCGGCCAGCTTAAGAAGTCCGAGAAGGTCAAGCTCATCGGTACCGTCATGAACTACTGCGAGACCGAGACCAGCGAGTACTACTACTCCTACTACACCAAGGACGGTAAGAAGGTTAAGAAGGGCTCCGACGATCAGGGGACTTCCAAAAAGGGCATCTTCACCAACCGAGCAAACGTTTAGTTGATTAAGGCTGACCTATGCGTGACATTCATTGCCATATCTTGCCGGGTGTAGACGACGGCGCCGCCGATCTCGATGAGAGCTTGGCGATGCTCGAGGCTGCCAAGCGGGCCGGTGTAACCAGAATCGTTTGCACTCCTCACTGCCGTGATCCCTATTTTGATTACGACAAGATGTGGGATGCCTTTGAGCTGCTGCGTGATAACGCTGACGGTTTTCCGCTCCAGATGGGCTTCGAGGTCAACCATCGAAAGCTCGTTGAGCTTGGTATCGATGCCGCGGAGCACTTGCATTTCGATGGGACCAACGAGTTTCTGCTCGAGCTTTCGACGCATGCCGATGCGTATGCGTTTAGAGAGTACGAGAACACGATTTACGATTTGCAGTGTCGTGGCTACCAGGTGATCATCGCTCATCCTGAGCGCTATCGTGCGGTTCAAAAGGATGTAAGCGTGGCGGAGCGCCTGGTCGATATGGGCTGCAAGCTGCAGGCTTCGGCGGACTTTATTGCCGGCGGTCGCTTTGGTCGCGAAAAAAAGCCGGCACAGCGCCTGTTCGATCAGAACCTGTACAGCTTCATCGCGAGCGATGCCCATAACGTGGGTCATTACGACTGCCTGGCGAAGGCTCGCGCGAAGTTTAGCGTGCGCGGAGCTCATTTTCGCTAATATCTGTCCCTAACGTTCGCATTGAATGAAAGGGCAGCCATGGATATCCAACTTAAGACGGGATGCTTTGATGACGCGGCGTTGGTGCGCCGCGTCGTTTTTATGGACGAGCAGGGCTACGAGAATGAGTTCGACGCTATCGACGAGGATCAGAACTGCATTCATGTGACGCTCTATGTAGACGGCGAGCTTGCCGGTTGCTCGCGCGTGTTTCCCGAGGAGCTTGAGCGCGTGGCTGACGCAGAGGCCCCGGTGTTGCCGGCATGCGACATGGACGAAGGCGTTGCGGCGGGGGAGACCTACATTATGGGGCGCGTCGCCGTGCTGCCGGCTATGCGTCGTCGCGGACTGGCGAGTGCGATTGTCGAGGCCAGTGCTGTGTGTGCACGCGATGCCGGCGCTAAGCTTATTAAGCTGCATGCGCAGGAATACGTGCTACCGCTCTATGCAAAGGTGGGCTACACGCAAATTGCCCCGGTAGATTACGAAGACGAGGGCCAACCCCATGTCTGGATGGCCAAGCGCGTAGATGGCAGATAGGGACGTTCCTTTTCTGCCGGCAGTTGGGGACACTCCTTGGCAATTGGCGCATCGGAGCGCTTAGACATACAGTTTTTCGATTCCGTATGTATATATGCGCGCTAATGGGTTATAAAATCTAAGTCTGAACATAGCAGGTCTGCGATGCGGCTCGGGCGACCGGGCCGTTTTTTGCGGACGGGGGTAGCGCGAAAGGACTGCACATGCGTCAATTTAAGACCGAGAGCAAAAAACTGCTCGACCTCATGATCAACTCCATCTACACCAATAAGGAAATCTTCCTGCGCGAGCTTATCTCTAACGCGAGCGACGCCGTCGACAAGCTCAACTTTAAGAGCCTGCAGGATCCGAGCGTCAAGATCGACCAGGGCGACCTGGCTATTCGCGTTTCCTTTGATAAAGACGCCCGCACCATTACCATCTCGGATAACGGCATTGGCATGACCGCCGAGGAGCTCGAGCGCAATCTGGGCACCATCGCCCATTCCGGCTCCGAGGAGTTTAAGACCGAGAACGCCGAGCAGCAGGGTTCGGATGTCGACATCATCGGCCAGTTTGGCGTGGGCTTCTACTCGGCTTTTATGGTCGCCAGCCATGTGAAGGTCGTCAGCCGCGCCTATGGCGAGGATGTCGCCCATGTGTGGGAATCCGACGGTCTTGAGGGCTACACCATCGAGGACGGCGAGCGCGCCGAGCACGGTACCGATGTCATCCTGACGCTGCGCGAGAACGAGAAGCTCGATGCCGACGGCGAGGCCGAGACCTACGATCGCTTCCTGACCGAGTGGGGTCTCAAGAGCCTGATTCAGCAGTACAGTAACTATGTGCGCTACCCGATCCAGATGATGGTGTCCAAGAGCCGCCAGAAACCCAAGCCCGAGGACGCCGGCGACGATTACAAGCCCGAGTACGAGGACTACCAGGAGCTCGAGACCGTCAATTCCATGACACCGATCTGGAAGAAGCGCAGCTCCGATGTCGAGCAGAAGGACTACGACGAGTTCTACAAGTCCACGTTCCACGACTTTGACGATCCTGCGCGCACCATCAGCTTCCACGCCGAGGGCACGCTCGAGTATGACGCCCTGCTGTTTGTGCCGGGACGCGCGCCGTTCGATCTGTACAGCAAGGACTACGAGAAGGGTCTGGCGCTCTACAGCTCCAACGTGCTGATTATGGAGAAGTGCGACGACCTGCTGCCCGACTACTACAACTTTGTGCGCGGCGTCGTGGATTCCGCCGACGTGTCGCTCAACATCTCGCGTGAGACGCTGCAGCAGAACCGTCAGCTCAAGGCCATCGCCAAGCGTGTGGAAAAGAAGATCACCGCTGACCTTGAGGATATGCGTGACAACGACCGCGAGGCCTACGAGAAGTTCTTTGAGAACTTTGGCCGCGGCCTTAAGTACGGCATCTACTCGAGCTATGGCATGAAGGCCGATGAGCTCGCCGACCTGCTGCTGTTCTGGTCTGCCAAGGAGCAGAAGATGATTACCCTAGCCGAGTATGCCAAGGGCATGCCCGAGGATCAGAAGGCCATCTACTACGCCGCCGGCGACTCGCGTGAGCGCTTGGCCAAGATGCCCGTGGTAAAGGGCGTGCTCGACCGCGGCTACGATGTACTGCTGCTGACGCAGGATGTGGATGAGTTCACCTTCCAGGCCATGCGTGAGTACGTGGCTGCCGATATGCCCAAGGTTTACGAGGACGACGCTGCCCGCGAGGCTGCCGAGAAGGCTGTGGCCGACGGTGCCGAGCCCGAGGTCGAGGATCGTCATCTGGAGCTCAAGAACGTCGCGACCGGTGATCTTGACCTGGCGACCGAGGACGAAAAGAAGGAGGCCGAGGACGCCACCAAGGAGAACGAGGACCTCTTTAGCGCCATGAAGGAGGCGCTCGGCGACAAGGTCGAGAAGGTCGCCGTCTCTGCGCGCCTGACCGATGCTCCCGCGTGCATCACCACCGAGGGCCCGCTTTCGCTCGAGATGGAGAAGGTGCTCCAGAAGGGTCCCGAGGGAGCGCCCGATGGTATGCCCAAGAGCCAGCGCGTGCTCGAGCTCAACGCCAAGCACCCGGTCTTTGCCAAGCTTGTCGCTGCCCAGAAGGCAGGCGACGCCGACAAGATCAAGCAGTACTCCGGTCTGCTCTACGATCAGGCCCTGCTGGTCGAGGGCATTTTGCCCGAGGACCCCGTTGCCTTCGCGGCAGCTGTCTGCAACTTGATGTAGTTAGGTAGTTACGCGGTTTTACCAAACCGCGTAACAGCTCGACGCTGCCCTTCGTTCCGCCGTTCTAACGAACGGCGGACCAGTCGACGCTGCGCGGGCGCCAGAGCGACAACTTGTCATTCAAAGAGGACGGCATGACCAGAAGGTCTATGCCGTCCTCTTTTCATGCCAATTTGTTCGCTCTGGCGCCCGCTCGCTGGCATTGCTAAAACATCGATGTTACCGTGGTCCAAACTAGTCGTTGGGGGCGTTCTTGTTTGACCAGTCGTTTAAGAACGTCCCCGATGACTATTTGAATTGCTAATTTGTGCGGGTTGTGGTTTTGTGACCTGCTGAAATTAAAGATACTGTACAACTGTACGTTAATTCGTCTTCGTAGTATATTGCTACCCGCAAAACTCAATACCATTGTGCTCTGAGATGCTAAAGCGCTTACGTACAATGGTTATCGATAGTACGATTCGATTCAACGACAGGATGGATGGTCCAAGCGTGAGTCTCGGCAGCAAACTATCCAACGCAAAGGTCTCCTTTGCGATCTTTAAGCGCGACATCAAGCGATTGCTCGTGAACCCCGTCGCCCTGGTGGTTACTTTGGGCGTGTGCGTCATTCCCTCGCTGTATGCCTGGTACAACATCGTGGCTAACTGGGATCCGTACGGAA
>CAJMRE010000028.1 GCA_905215755.1 uncultured bacterium | reverse complement strand
GGACTTGCAGCGACGGACCTCAGGACACTCTTACACCACGTCTGCGCGCGCGACCGTTTGGGGCAGGCACGAGGCGCGGAAACGATGTCTGGAGCGACGGAGCGGCCTGGAATTCATCCGTAGAGGTCTTCATTGGCTGCGCCAGGAGTGTCCCTAACTGCCGGAGGGGGTGTCTGCCGTGGCAGACACCCCCTCCGGATGTGGGAAGTTTGCGCTGCAGGTTACTTGTCGGTGCCCAACTTGTGCGGCTTGAGAGCGAGCGCATTGACGAGCGCGTCGGTGGCAGACTTGACGGCTGCCGGCTGCGGATCGTTGACGTGATCCTCGGGGTGTACGGGCAGGTCCTTCTTGACGGCATCGTGGATCAAGTTGAGGTACTCAGTCACGCCAGTGGTCGATAGGTGCGTGCCATCGCCATCGAACAGGTCGTTGCGGTTAGCGCTGTATCCGTACCAATCGATAACGCGCACGTTCTTGTAGCGCGTAGCGGCGTTGGCGATGGCCTGGTTGGTAGAGCCAACCCACGGCTGCGGGCTGCGCGTGTTCACAAACACCACAATACGCTTATCTCCTGCATCGGCCATGATGGCGTCGATCTGGTCGTCGGTTACCAAGCCGTTGGTGCCCAGTGCAAAGACCACGATCTTGCCGGCAAGGTTCTGCTGGATATAGCCCTCAAATGTCGCACGGCCCGCATCGAACTGGCGGCCCTTTTCGGCATCGATATGGCTGTGCGGGAACACGCCGTCAAAGGAATCGACGGCGCGTAGGGACACGGAGTCGCCAATCATGAGCAGGTCGTAGGATCCGTCGGGGAAGCCGTCGTTGTCCTTGTCGGTGTCATCGGCCGCCTGCTGGTCCTGGGGTTTTGCATTTTTGGCTTCCTTGTTTAGGATTTCGGCGCCCTCGCCGCTCAGCGCGGATGTGTCGGGCACAAAGACCAGACCACCCAGCGCCACGACAAGCACGACGCCGCAAACGGCGCACACGGGAATATGCGCGCGCACCCAGCCGGCGGGCGTGGTGGTGCCTTCGCGGAGCTCGGAAACGGTGCGTCCAAAGGCGCCCTTCCTAAACGGCGTCTCGATAAAGCGATAGGAGCACTCTGCCACGGCGACCACCACAAGTACCTGCAAGATGTACTGCCACCAGGGCGTATCGCTGATGTTGGCGACCGGGTTCATGAGCAGCAGCAGCGGATAGTGCCACAGGTAGATGCTGTACGAGCGCTTGCCAACCCACACGAGCGGCTCGGCGGACAGCGTGCGGGCAACCATTCCCTGGGGCTGCACGCAGGCCGCGATGACCATGAGCGTGAGGATGGAGCATAACAGCGTGCCGCCGCGATACTGGAACGCGGTGTAGCCGTTGGTGAGCGCGACCATGGCGGCAAGGCCAACCAGACCAACGACGCCCAACACATCGATGGATGCGGGCGAGGACCAAAAGCGCACGAGGGCGCTCGGCTGTGCCGGGGCGGTCTCGGCTGATTCATCGGCCTTCTCGCCAGGCTTGCCCTCGGCGTCCTTGCCGTGCTTGGCGGCCCCGACCAGGCGGTCGAGCCCCAGGCGATGAGCGAGACGTACGGGTGCCAAGTCGCGATCGGGGACAAAGGCCATCCAGGCACCCAACAGCAGCGAGAAGACGCGGGTGTCGGTGCCGTAGTACACGCGGCTGGGGTCGGCGGCAGGGTTATAGAGCACCATCATGGCGATGGCGGAAACGGCAGCCAGACCCAGAACCACGCGGCGCGTTTTGGGCTTGCTCATGTGCATGGATACCATGGCAAGCAGCAGCGGGGGCCAAACCAGGTAGAACTGCTCCTCGATGGCGAGCGACCAAAAGTGCGTAAGCGGCGAGGGGTCGCCCAAAGCGTTGAAGTACGAGACGTTTTGGGCAATCTGCCACCAGTTGTTGAAGAACAGCAGCGACGGCAGGATGTCGGGGCGCATCTTGGTGAGCATCACGTGGTTAAAGATAGTGCACAGCGCACAGGTCACCACCACGACGGTCACCACGGCGGGGACCAGGCGACGGATGCGGCGAATCCAGAAGCTCTTAAGGTCGATGCGGCCGGTCTTAGCGACTTCGTTGAGCAGCAAGCGCGTGATCAGATAGCCCGAAAGCACAAAGAAGATCGTGACGCCGAGCAGGCCGCCCTGAGCCCACGTGAGGTTGAGGTGATAGAGCACCACCGCGACGACGGCAAGCGTGCGCAGGCCGTCGAGCGCAGGAATGTAGCGGGACTTGGGACGAGCGGGCGCCTGCTGGTTGGTAGCGGACGAGCGTGTGGCGCCGGTGTTGGTCTTGGCTGCATGGGCGTCCTTGTTGGTGGGCGTTCGATGTGGGACCGGGCCGCGTCGCGATTCGCCGGCGCGGCGGTCGGCGCGTGGGCGTTCGTGCGGCGCCTGGTTATCGGGCGCGCGGCGCGGACCGCGTGGGCTCGATGGTGGGAATTGTTCCATAAAACATCATCCAATGACGAGAATAATCAGCACATATTCATTGTAGCTGCCTGCTCCTGTGAATGCTTGCTGCTGGCGCAACCTCAAGGGCGCGTTCACATCAAAGTGAACTAAAGTTATAGAGGTGCGAGGGCGCACGATCGACGGCCGACGGTGGGCATAAAGCCCGCAGACGAGGAGGTTTCCATGGCAGATCGCGGCATCGTTGCGGTGTTCGGCAGCATGAACATGGACCTTTCGGTGGCGTGCGAGCGCATGCCGCGCGCGGGTGAGACCGTCGGTGGCAGTGGTTTTATCACCAACGCCGGTGGCAAGGGCGCTAACCAGGCCGTCGCCGCCGCGCGCATGGGTGCGCGCACGTGCATGATTGGCGCGGTCGGCCGCGACGCGTTCGGTGCATCGCTCGTGGCGGGGCTCCAAGATGCTGGCGTGGACTGTGACTTTGTGGCGCGGCGCGACGACGTGGAGACGGGCACGGCGACTATCATTCGCTGCGAGGGCGACAACCGCATCGTGCTGTCGCCGGGCGCCAACCATGCACTCGCGGGCGAGGACGTTGCCTGCGCGCTGAGGCACCTGGTGGCCGATGAGGTCGACGGCGACGCCAGCGAAATTGCCCCGGCTGCCGGAAGCGTCTTTATCGCCCAGGGCGAATGTGACCTTGCAGCGACGGCCGAGGCACTTGTTTGCGCTCACGAGCTGGGGTTCTATACGGTCTTTAATCCAGCGCCTGCCTGCGAGTTGCCTGCGGAGGCCTGGCCTGCGGTCGACCTGGTCTGTCCCAACGAGACTGAATGCCAGGTGCTGACGGGCATCTTGCCCGCGGATGATGCGAGCTGCGTCGCGGCGCTCAATGCCCTGCTCGCCAAGGGTGCCGGGGCTGCGGTCATCACGTTGGGCGGCGCCGGGTCGGTTACGCTCGGCGATGACGGCGAGCCGCTGCGTATGCCGGCACTTTCGAGCACGGTAGTCGATACCACAGCCGCGGGCGATACGTTTATCGGTGCACTTGCGGCGGCTCGTCTGCAGGGCTTGCCGCTTTTTGAATGCATGGCCGCGGGCGCTCGTGCCTCGGCCGTGACGGTATCGCGCCTGGGTGCTCAGCAGTCGATTCCCACGCGCGCCGAGGTTGAGCGCGCATTTGATTTAGACGGTTTGGAAATAGACGGAGAAGCGGAGTAGAACAATGGCAATCAAGAAGCTGATCCTTGATCTGGATATGGGTGTGGACGATGCGATGGCGTTGGCCTATGCCATCGCGAGCCCCGAGGTGGAGCTCGTGGGCATCACCACGTGCTTTGGCAACGTGCGCGTCGAGCAATCGGCGCACAACTGCCTGGCGGTGCTCGATCTGCTGGGTCGCCCTGAGGTTCCGGTGTACCTGGGCGCCGATCGTCCTATTAAGGCGACTGAGCCCTATACACCGCCGGCGTCCACCACGCTCATCCACGGCAAGAACGGCATTGGCGGGGCGAGCGTGCCCGCGTCGCCGTACGAGCCGGTGGGGGCGACGTCGGCCGACGGTAACGCGGCGGTCGATTATCTGATTGATGCCGCGCGCACCTATGGTCCCGATCTGATCTACGTGGCGACCGGCCCGCTCTCCAACCTGGCGCTTGCCCTGGAGCGCGATGCGGCGGCGATGATGTCTATCGGTCGCGTGGTCGTGATGGGCGGTGCGCTTACCGTGCCCGGAAACGTGAGTGCGGGCGCCGAGGCCAACATGGCAAGCGATCCCGAGGCGGCCGATGCCGTGCTGCGTTCGGGCCGCAAGCTCACTATGGTGGGTCTGGATGTGACGCATCGCGTGGTGCTCACGCGTCGCGACATTGCCGGCTGGACGGGCTCGGGCACCATGGCCGGTTGCGCGTTTGCAAGCATGGTGGAGCACTACATTGGCTTGTACGAGATGAACGCCCCCTACCTGGGTGGCTGCGCGCTGCACGACCCGTTGGCCGTTGCCGTGGCGATTGACCCCACGCTCGTGGGCGCGCTCGGCTGCAATTTGCGCGTCGACCTGTTGGGCGAGTATCGCGGCCGCACCATTTGCGACGAACGCCGCGTGGCCGATCCGGACAAGAGCGCACTCGTGGCGCTGACCGTGGACGCCTCACGTTTCCTTGCCGAGTTCAAAACCCGCATGGCCCGCGTCCTAGGTTAACCGTTTCGTACGCCCCGTGCCAAATTAGCCACCGAGCAAATGCGCCCGTTGGGGGAATAGTCGTGCTGCGGCGGTTGACAACGAGCTAAACTAGTCGGTAAACATTTACTACTCTGTTTAGATTGAATTTGCGGTCGTTTAGTTGCCGAGCTATCGAGCCGATGGCCTCAACCACGACCGTTGCTAGGGGGAACAATGGCCAAAGCAAGTGTCCGCGAGATCAGCCGCATCACCGGCTTTTCGCCCGCGACCGTATCCAACGCGCTCAATCGCAAGCGCAGCGTGAGCGAGGAGACCGCCAAGGTCATCCTTGAGTGCGCACAGTCGCTTGGCTACCAGCAGTCGACGCAACTCGAGAGCATCCAGTTTGTTCTCGCGCGCAAGACGGGCGCCATCCTTGATGAGAGCACCTTCCATCCTGCGGTCATCGAGGGCGTGGAGCGTCAGGCGCGTCGCCACGGCATGAGCACGAGCTTTGTCTCGCTCGATTTTAGCGACTTGAACGCCGTGCGCCCGCAGGTCGAGGGCCTTATCGCCGACCCGGCTGCCGCCATCGTGCTGATGGGCACCGAGCTGGGCGAGGAAGACTACGCTTTGTTCGCCAACGCTGCCGCCCACTTGATCGTGCTTGACGGCTGGAGCGACCGCCAGTACTTCGATGCCGTGGTCATTGCCAACACCGATTCTGTGCTGCGTGCCGTGGATTACCTTATCGAGAAGGGTCACAAGCAAATCGGCTATCTTGCCGGCGACCTGCGCATCCGCAATTTTAAGGACCGCGAGCGTGGCTATCGCCAAGCGCTTGAGGACGCGGGGCTTGAGACCAATCCGACATGGCGCGTCACGCTGGACACCACGCTCGAGGGCGCCTATCGTGACATGGGTGCTTGGCTCGATACGGTCTCGCACGACGATCTGCCGACGGCTTTCTTTGCCGAGAACGACGTGCTCGCCGTAGGTGCTATGCGTGCGTTGAGTGAGCATGGCATTCGCGTGCCCGAAGATGTCTCGATGATTGGCTTCGACGATCTTTCCGTGGGCGCCTTCTCCAACCCGCCGCTCACCACGGTGCATGTTCCCAAGCACGAGGTGGGCGAGATCGCGGTGCGCCGTCTGGTGGGCAATATCCGCAATCCCAAGAGCTATACCTGCAAAACGGCCGTCTCGACCTATTTTGTCGAGCGCCAGAGCGTGCGCGAGCTCTAGGCAGAACGGCGCTTGATGAGCGATGCCCCCAGCTCGATCTTGAGCGGGTGGTGCTCGGCCTCGTCGATAACCTCGACGAGGCGCCGTGCGGCGACGGCGCCCATATACTCCGAAGGAACATTGAGCGTGGTCAGTTGTGGCTGCACGTAGGTTCCGCCGGCGTTGTTGCCGAAGCCGACGATGCGTACGTCATCGGGCACGCGATAACCACGCTCGATAAAGGCTTTCATGGCCCCAATAGCTATATCGTCAAAGACAGCGACGTAGTTTTGGGCGAGGGGTTCGCCCGAATCAATAATGTCGAGCATGTCGGCGTATGCTTCATCTGGAGCGACGGCGAGTTCGTGGATGATGCCGCACTTTTCCGAGCCCGATAGCTGACCGATGGCGTGTTCGTAGGCGAAGCGTCGTTCGGTGAAGTTGCTCACGGTAACGGGCGTCGTTAACAGCCCGGGGACAGATCCATACTTCGAATGCAGGTACTGCACGGCTAGCATCATGCTGGCGGCGTTTTCGATCTTGACCGTATCGACCCCAGCGCTCATGCATGAGTCCAACAGCAGCAGAGGGCAGTCCAGCGATGCAAACGGCATAAAATCCGATTCGAACATCTCAGTTGCAAGGATGATGACACCATCATATTGCGCTTCGGCGATGTCGGCGATCTGTTGCTGAGTGTTTTCGAACGGTGAGTAGTTCACCAGCGAAAACGAGAATCCCGCGTGTCTAAGAGCGCCCTCGACTCCGGCGAGCATATCGGCGAAGAAGGGGCGCGCAAAGATGCGGCGCCGGTTAAAGGCAACCAAGGCAACGGTTCCGCTCTTTTGGCGCTCGAACTTAATCTTGCTAAAGTCGTAACCTAGAGCTTCGGCGGTGCTAAGTACCAGCTGCCGTGTTTTTTCGCTTACGCCGCGTCGGTTGTTAAGTGCAAGGGAAACAGCCGCCGCCGAAATTCCCAGCTGGTCAGCAATCTGTTTTGCAGTAACGGCCATGGTGGTTCCTAACGTTTGTGAACTTTACTATGAGCTTAACACCAGGCTGTTTATTTAGCTAAATATTTAGTAATTCAACTTAAGAATCGATAGAAGTTAAGTTGCGTCCCCAGTAGAGTTTGTCTCAACAAACGCAACAGCAAGGGGGACGAGATGATCAGCGGTATTTCCGAAATGCCCATCACGGATGAAAGCTATCCGTTTTCGAGCGCCGAGCGCTACTGTCATCTGAGCGCAAAGGGCTACGTCGAGCGCGAGTATCGCGTTGACGGCACGGCCAACGTATACCGCACTGCTGATGAAGACGGTGGCGTGGAGGTTATGACCGCCGACGCCCCCTATTCCAACCGTATCGTTGTCCGCGCCCCGAAAGATCCGGCGCAGGCAAGTGGCAACGTGGTGGTCGAGATCATCAACCCCACGTCGTTCATGGAAATCGAGCGCATGTGGATCCTGGGCTACGGCGAGTTTGTGCGCTCCGGCGACATCTACGTGGGCATCACCAGCAAGCCCAACACCATCGCCAAGCTCAAGGAATTCAATCCCGATCGCTATGGCTTTATGAGCTGGGCAAACCCGACTCCCGAGCGCCCCTTTGACTACGATCCGAAGCAGCTCGAGCGCGGCGGCGCGCTTCCCGACATGGATATCTCCTACGAGACGGGCCTGTTTTGGGACATGCTGACCGATCTTGCCTGGCTGCTGCGCGGAGACTCCGACCTCAACCCGATCCGCGATTATCCTCGCCAGGCAATCTGCCTTACGGGATGGTCGCAGTCCGGCGCCTATCTGTTCCGCTACCTTAACAGCTTTGCCTATCGCGAGGACGTGCGCCGTGACGGTCGCGTGTTCGACGGATATCTGTCCGGCGGTGGTATCCACTCGATGTGCATTCCCGTCAACCAGTACGAGAGCGACCGAGGTTATGCGCACCACCTGCTGCGCGTCGAGCATGCCGAGGAGCCGTTTATCGCCCTTCAGACCGAGAGCGAGAATGGTCGCTTTGAGAGCTGGCGCACGCTTATGCCCGATAGCGACGATCCCGATTTTAAGTACCGACTGTATGAGGTGACAGGATCCTCCCACGATACGCAGTGGAGCTATGTCGACTATTACCAGGACGACGAGGACCTCAAGCGCATCGATCATTTGCCGGTGTACGTCGGCAAGCACGCCGAGGCAAACGCCTACCCGTCGCAGTACCTCTTCCACGCCGCTTTCCGCAACTTGTTCCGTTGGGTTCGCACGGGTGCCGCTCCGGCAACATGTCCGCGCATTGAGTTGGACGCGAACGGCGAGAACGTAAAGGATGCCTTGGGCAACACCAAGGGCGGCCTTCGCACTTGCCTGCTCGAGCATCCGTTTGCCCGCTATTCCAACACGAGCCTGGTGGAGCCGGGCCAGGGCACGGTCGATAAGACGAGCGACAAGGATGGCCTGTTTGGCCATATGGAGTCGTTTTCGGCATCGATGCTCAAGGAGCTGTACGGATCGCTCGATAACTACCGCGCCCTGTGCGAGCGCGATACGGCGATCGAGGTGTCGCAAGGCTTTATTTGCGCCGAGGATGCCCAAGCGATCGTTGACTTTGCCGTGACGTCCGCCAGCGAGCGAGGACTGAACTAGTAGGCACCAAGACCAGAAAGGGGTCTGCAATGGATATGACGTTGAATCAAAACGCTGCCGCCGAGATGTGGCGTCCGGTTATTCTGACGTTCGAGAGCGCCTGCTCGTTCGACAACCCGTTTTTGGATGTTGAGATTTGGGCGGAGTTCACCGGCCCGAGCGGCAGGGTAATTCGCCGTGAGGCCTACTGGGACGGCGAGCGTATCTATCGCGTGTCGTTTGCTCCGACCGAGCTCGGCGCTTGGAGCTATGTTATCGAGGCTCCCGAGCAGACCGGCCTTAATGGCCGCACGGGCAACGTCGAGGCCGTGCCGTACGAGGGCGAGCTCGATCTGTACCGCCACGGGTTTATCCGCGTTGCGGACAATCCGCACGTGTTTGCCTATGCGGATGGCACGCCGTTCTTCTGGCTGGGCGATACTCATTGGGAGTTTGCCTATCGCGAGAGCTGGGACAAGTCAAACCACCCCGGCATGACGAGCCAGTTCCGCGGCATGGTCGACCTGCGCGTTGAGCAGGGCTTTACCGTCTATCAGACCAACCTGCGCTCTGACATGGGCGCGCGTGACCGCTATTGGATTGACGGTGGCATGGCCAAGGGCGCGGAGGATCTGCCCAATGTGGCGTTCTACCAGCAGGAGCTCGACCGCCGCATGGCCTATATCGCCGATGCCGGCTTGGTCAACGCGCTTGGGCAGGCATGGGCGTTTTCCATTCGCGGCGAGCACGGTGTGGAGCACCAAAAGCATCTTGCCCGCTATCTGGTGGCGCGCTATGGCGCATACCCCATGGTGTGGACACTTGCCGGCGAGGTCGCCGGGTATGGCAAAGAAGACCGAGCCGCTTTGATCGACGGTTGGCGCGAGGTTGCCCTGGAGATTGAGGCACGCGACGGCTATGGTTATCTGGCGACGGCGCACTATACCAACGAGCGCCCCTTTGCCGATTACTACCAGGATGAACCCTGGATGGACTTTACGCTCAACCAGGCCGGTCACGGCGATTACCTCATCAAGGCAAGCGACTACTTTGACTATCTGGCAGCTCATGACGACAAGCCCTTCGTTGAGGGCGAGGCGCTCTACGAGTTTTGCTCGACGCTCGAGGAGATGGGTACGCGCCTGTGCACCGCAGACATGCTGCGCCGCGTGGCGTATATCTGCATGCAGGCCGGCGGCGCCGGCTATACCTACGGAGCCCAGGGAATCTGGGACAACGTGTGGGAAAGCCCTGAGGAGCTTGACCCCTTTATGGCGATCTTCAACCGCTTTGGCATTACTTGGGCCCAGGCGGTAGACGGAGAAGGTGCGGTCCAGATGGGCTACATGCGTTCCTTCTACGAAGACAATCACTTCTGGGAGCTTGCTCCCTACGAAACGACCGATGCGGGCAACCTGTTTGCCAACAAGGCTCCGCTGGCAACCGCCAACCAGGACCTTTCGCGCATCGTCGCGTACTTTGGCGATACCGTGCGCCAAAAGCTTGCTATCGAGGGTGTGCCGACGGGCGCTGCCTATGCAAGCCGATGGTTTAACCCTCGCACGGGCGCATACCGTGACGGCGAGGACGCCCTTGCCGTCACGGACAGCATTACCCTGCCTGACAAACCCGGGGTTGGGGATTGGCTCCTCGTCCTCGAGCTCAAGGCGTAACCATATTTCCATTGGTCATAGGCGGGAAAGAGTCGGCCGCAATTTCCCGTTTGACAGCTAGATGATTCGTTTAGAGAGGATCAGTGAACACAAATGAGCGTTCTCGATTCGATGCAGGGCTTCCTCGAGAAGCACGTGGGCCCCATTGCCCACAAAGTGAGTAGCTTTAACGTCGTAAAGGGCCTTATGTCCGGCATGATGGCGACCATGCCCGTTACGCTGGGCGTGGCGCTGCTCTCCATTATCAACGGGCTGCCGATCCCGCCGCTGCAGGCGTTCCTTGCCAGCACCGGCATGTCGGCGACGATTACCGACGTACTGGTCGTTACCATGAACCTCGGCGCCATCTACATGTGCGCCTCGGTCTCGTACTCCTACGGCAAGGTGCTCGGGAACAAAGGCCTTACGTCGACGGTTGCGGCTATTGGCGTTTTGCTCCTGCTGATTCCTCTTGGCCATGCCGAGGACGGCTCGACGTTTATCGTGACCCGTTATCTGGGCAGCTCGGGTCTGTTCGTTGCGCTGCTCGTGGCGTTGATCGTGCCGAAGGCGCTTAACTTCCTTATGAAGCATATCGCCATCCCCATGCCCGATTCCGTCCCTCAGTTCGTTACCGATTCGCTGTCTCCGATGTTCTGCGCCATCGTCATCTTCACCACGGCTGCTCTGGTTAAGTGGGGCATGGGCATGACGAGCTTCGGCGATGTCTTTAACCTCATCAACAGCACCATTGCCACTCCCGTTATGTTCCTGGGCTCCAGCCCCTGGGCCGTTGTCATTTACTTTACGCTGTGCAACCTGCTGTTCTTCTTTGGTATCCACCCCAGCGTCCTGATGAGCGTGTACATGCCGGTTATCCAGGCCTGCGCTCTTGCCAACACCGAGGCATTCGTTGCCGGCCAGCCACTGCCGTACCTGTCGTTCATCATCATGTTCTCTGTCGGTTCTGTTGACGCCCTTGGCATGGAGCTTGCGCTGCTCACGGCCAAGTCCGAGCGCTACAAGGCCCTCTCCAAGATTGCCCTGGTGCCCGCATTCTTCAACATCTCCGAGCCCATCATCTTCGGTACGCCCATTGCCATGAACCCTTATATGTTCATCCCCTACATCCTGCTCAAGCCCGTGGCCTGCATTGCTGCCGCCGTCGGCCTGATGCTCGGTCTGGGCAATGCATTTAACCCGACCATTTCCATGCCGTTTGTCGTGCCGCTGCCCATCAGCAACTTCTTTACGGGCGGCATTGGCCTGGTCGCAATCGTCCTCGCCGCAATCCTGCTGGTCGGACTGCTGTTTATCCCGTTCGTCAAGATGGCCGATAAGGAGGCACTGGCCGAGGAAGCTGCTGCAAAGGCTTCTGCCGAGTAGGTCATTGTCCACAAGTTCGAAGGTTCGGCCGATCGCGTTGATCGCCGAAACATATAAGTCCCTGTGAGGGGTTACAGGAAAGGAACTGCAATGAAAAACATCGTTCTTATGTGCGCTGGCGGCATGTCCACGAGCATCATCATGAAGAACATCAAGAAGGCCGCCGACGCCGAGGGCCTGGAGTGCGAGGTGTCCGCTCACGCCGTCAACGAGGCTGCCACCATTGGCCGCAATGCCGACTGCATTCTGCTTGGGCCGCAGGTTGGCTATGCCAAGGATGAAGTTTGCGCCGCATGCCCCGGGGTTCCGGTCGGCGTAATTCCCATGACCACCTACGGCATGATGGACGGCGTCAAGGCTCTGGCTCAGGCCAAGGAACTGATGGGGCTGTAAGTATGACGGCAGAAGAGATTCAGCTTCAGAGTTTTCAGATCATTGCAGGCGTCGGTTGCGCGCGCAGCTGCTATATCGATGCGATTCATCTAGCTCGTGACGGCAAGTTCGAAGAGGCCGAGGCAAAGATCACGGAAGGCCAGCAGCACTATGCCGAGGGCCACGCTGCCCATGGTGGCCTTGTCCAGCAGACTGCCGCCGGCGAGAACCTGAGCATCGATCTTTTGGTCGTCCATGCCGAGGATCAGCTGATGAGCGCCGAGGGCTTTGGCATCCTTGCCAAGGAGTTCGTGGACGTCTATCGCAAGATGGGCGCGTAGCCACGGACTTTGCTGCCGGCTTATCACCGTGGGTGGTGTACTCGCGGTAACAGGGCGGTGTTGATTCGTTTACATACATGTGCGGATAGGGAGGGCCCTTCGGGGCCCTCTTTTGTTCCCCTTGTATGTTCAGTTTGTTTACATACCGTTTAGGCTGATTTCTCTACCGTTTACGGGTATTTCGCGTTACACTTCTAAACAAAAGAGTAAAACATTTAGTAAACAGAACAAAACGAAACACGCGTCTGTTTACTGAACATACAACTAGGGGAGGACGTACATGGATAAGATTAAGCTCGGCTTTGTGCCCACGCGCCGCAGCATCTTTAGCGCGCCGGACGCGCTTAAGTATCGCGGCCTGACGGCTGATCGCCTGCGCGAGATCGGCGTCGACATCGTGGATATCGACGACATCAATGATGAGGGCCTGCTGTTCGACGACAGCCATATCGCGCCTATCGTCAAGAAGTTCCGCGCCGAGGGCGTCGACGGCATCATGCTGTGCCACGCCAACTTTGGCACCGAGTACGTTTGCGCTCGCCTTGCCCGCGAACTCGGCCTACCCGTGCTGCTGTGGGGTCCGCGCGACGAGCGCCCCGAGCCCGACGGCACGCGCCTGCGCGATAGCCAGTGCGGCCTGTTCGCCACCGGCAAGGTCCTGCGCCGCTTCCAGGTCCCCTTCACCTACATGACCAACTGCCGCCTGACCGACCCCGAGTTCGAGCGCGGCGTTTGGGACTTTTTGGCCGTTTGCAACGTGGTCAAGACCTTCAAGCACACCCGCATCCTGCAGATGGCCACCCGTCCGTTCGACTTCTGGTCGACCATGTGCAACGAGGGCGAGCTGCTCGAGAAGTTCAACATCCAGCTTTCGCCTATCCCCATGACCGAGCTTGTCCAGGCTGTGCGCGACGCCCAGGCCGACGAGCAGGCCATGGCCGCCATGCTTGCCCACATCAACGACAGCTTTGAGATCTGCATCCCCGAGGACAAGGTCCCCGCGGTCGCCGGTCTTGCTATCGCCATGAAGCGCTTGGTCGAGAAGTATGGCTGCAACGCCGGTGCCATTCAGTGCTGGAACGCTCTGCAGGACGAGCTGGGCATTATGCCCTGCGCCGCCAACGCCATCCTCAACGAGATGGGCATTCCTATCGTATGCGAGACCGATATCCACGGCGCCATCACCGCGCTGATGGTCGAGGCCGCCGACCTGGGCCGTCACCGCGGCATGTTCGCCGACTGGACCGTGCGCCATCCCGATAACGAGAACGGCGAGCTGCTGCAGCATTGCGGCCCCTGGCCCTGCAGCTGCGCGGCCGTCAAGCCCAAGCTCACCTACCCGCTGGCTTTCGATCACCCCGGCGCGCTGACGGCCGAGGCCAAGCACGGCGACCTCACCCTTGCCCGCTTTGACGGCGACAACGGCGAGTACTCGCTGCTGCTGGGTAACGCCCGCGGTATCGACGGCCCGGCCGGCATGGGCACCTATCTGTGGGTCGAGGTCGACAACCTCAAGCGCCTCGAGGCCAAGATCGTCGAGGGCCCCTACATTCACCACTGCGTCGCCATTCACGCCAACGTGGTGCCGGTGCTCTACGAGGCCTGCAAGTACATTGGCATCCAGCCCGACCTGTACGACCCCATTGAAGAAGACGTCAAAGCCTACCTGCGAGGAGAGTAGAAATGGCAACTATCGAAGAGCTTGAGTCCCTGCGCTGGGACCTTCGCCGTGATTGCGTCGATATCATCATGGCTGGCGCCGGCGGCCATATTGGCGGCGACATGTCGGTGATCGACGCCCTCATGACCCTCTATGCCAACCACCTTAACATTTCGCCCGAGACCGTCGACGATCCCAACCGCGACCGCTTCGTGCTCTCCAAGGGCCACGCCATGGAGGCCTACTACGCGGTGCTGTGCCACGAGGGCTATCTGGACCTCGATGACGTCAAGGCCCGCTTCTCCAAGTTCGGCAGCCCCTACATCGGCCACCCCAACAACAAGCTCAAGGGCATCGAGATGAACTCGGGTTCGCTGGGCCATGGCCTGCCCGTGGCCGTCGGCATGGCGCTTGCCGGCAAGATGGACGGCCGCGACTACCGCGTCTACACCATCATGGGCGACGGCGAGCTTGCCGAGGGCTCGGTCTGGGAAGGCGCCATGAGCGGCGGCAACTACCAGCTCGATAACCTGTGCGCGCTCGTGGACCGTAACCGCCTGCAGATCAGCGGCAGCACCGAGGACGTCATGAAGCAGGATTCGCAGGAGGAGCGCTGGGCTGCCTTCGGCTGGAACGTGCTCTCCATTCCGGGCAACGACGTTCGGGCCATCGACGCCGCGCTGACGCTTGCGGCCGAGACCTGCGGAAAGCCCACGGTCATCATCCTCAACACGGTGAAGGGCTATGGCTCGCCCGTTATGGAGGACAAAGCCGCCTGGCATCACCACCTGCCCAACGATGAGGAATATGCCCAGATCATCGCCGATTTCGCTGCCCATAAGGAGGCCATCAATGGCTAACAAGATCGCCAACCGCAAGGTTATCTGCGACACGCTGCTCGAGGCCGCCGAGACCGATAAGGACATCGTCGTCCTGTGCTCCGACTCCCGCGGCTCCGCATCGCTCACGCCGTTCTTCGATCAGTATCCCCAGCAGTCCGTCGAGGTCGGCATCGCCGAGCAGGACCTGGTGAGTATCGCCGCCGGCATGGCTTCGTGCGGCAAGAAGGCCTGGGCCGCCTCGCCGGCGTCCTTTGTGACCACGCGCTCGTATGAGCAGTGCAAGGTCGACGTCTCGTACTCCAACACCAACGTCAAGCTCATCGGCATTTCGGGCGGCGTGTCCTACGGCGCTCTGGGCATGAGCCATCACTCCGCGCAGGATATCGCTGCCATGAGCGCGATTCCCAACATGCGCGTGTATCTGCCGAGCGATCGTTTTCAGACTGCCGAGCTCGTGCGCGCCCTGGTTGCCGACAACAAGCCGGCCTATATCCGCGTGGGTCGCAACCCGGTCGAGGACGTGTATACCCAGGACGAGTGCCCGTTCCAGATGGACCGCGCCACCTGGGTGCGTCGCGGCACCGATGTGACGATTGTCGCCACCGGCGAGATGGTCCGCCATGCCGTGGACGCCGCCGATCTGCTGGCCGAGCAGGGCATCTCTGCCACCGTGCTCGACATGTACTGCGTCAAGCCGCTCGATGCCGATGCCGTGATCGAGGCCGCCGGTGCCACGCGCGCCGTCGTGACCGTCGAGGAGCACAGCCCCTTTGGAGGCTTGGGCTCCATGGTCGCGCAGGTCGTGGGCGAGCATTGCCCGCGTCCGGTTAAGTGCCTGAGTCTGCCCGACGCGCCGGTCATCACCGGCACGAGCCCCGAGGTCTTTGCGCACTACGGCCTCACCGGCGAAGGCATTGCCAAGACCGTTGCCGAGTTCCTTCCCGCAGAGTAATTGGAATGTGACAAAGGGACCGTCCCTTTGTCACATTCATTTTGAAAGGGGTGGCCATGGGCCGCTACATCATCGGAATCGACCAATCCACGCAGGGCACGAAGGCGCTGCTGGTGGACGAGGGCGGCCATCTGATTCATCGTGCCGACCGCTCGCATCGCCAGATTGTCAATGATGCCGGCTGGGTGAGCCATGATCCCGCCGAGATTGCCGCCAATGTGTTGGCCGTGGCGCGTGCCGTGGTGGAGGAGACCGGGGTCAATCCGGCCGACATTGCCGGTATTGGCATCTCCAACCAGCGCGAGACCACCGTTGCCTGGAACCGCACGACGGGCGAGCCGCTGTGTGACGCCGTGGTGTGGCAGTGTGCCCGCGCCCGCGAGCTGTGTGACGAGCTTGCGGCGCGCGAAGGCGTGGCAGAGCTGGTACGTGACACAACGGGCCTGGTGCTCTCGCCCTACTATCCGGCGGGCAAGATGGCTTGGATCCTCGCGAACGTTCCGGCGGCTGCCGAGGCCGCGGCGTCGGGTGAGCTGTGTCTGGGCACCATCGATGCCTGGGTGGTCTGGACGCTCACGGGCGGCGCGGAGTTTCGCTGTGACTGGTCCAATGCTAGTCGCACGCAGCTCTTCGACCTGCGCCGTGGCTGCTGGAGCGAGCCGGTGTGCGAGGCCTTTGGCATCGATCCGGCCTGCCTGCCGCAGGTGACCGATTCCGACGGTCTGTTTGGCACAACGGACCTGGATGGCTTTTTGCCCGCACCCGTGCCGGTACACGGCGTGCTGGGCGACAGCCATGCGGCCCTGTTTGCGCAGGGTTGCCACAGCCGCGGCATGGCCAAAGCGACCTATGGCACCGGTAGCTCGGTCATGATGAACGTCGGCAACGAGTTTGTCGCCAGCTCGCACGGGCTTTCGAGCTCGCTTGCGTGGCGTATGAACGGCGTGACCGAGTATGTACTCGAGGGCAACGTGAGCTACGCCGGCGCCGTCAAGACCTGGCTGCGCGACGACCTGGAGCTCATCAACAACCCCGAGGAGGTCACCGACCTGTGCTACGCCGCCAACCCGGCGAGCCATGTTTACTTTGTGCCGGCGTTTACCGGCCTGGGTGCGCCGCACTGGGCAAGTGATGCCGAGGGATGCGTTTTTGGCATGACACGCACCACGGGCCGCGCGGAGTTCGTAAAGGCTGCCGACGAGTCGATCGCCTATCAGATCTTTGACGTCATTGATGCGATGGTCGAGGATTCGGGCGCGGCGCTTGCCGAGCTACGTGTTGACGGCGGCCCCACGCGCGATGCGTACCTGATGCAGTTTGAGAGCGATTTGGTCGGCTCGCCCATCCGCATTGCGAGCAACGACGAGATGAGCGGTCTGGGCGCGGCTTGGGCCTGCGGTATCGCGCTGGGCATGTACACACGCGATGTCGTCGACGTCTACGGCGCCCGCGGCATCGTGGAGCCTGCCATGCCCGCTGACGAGCGAGCCAAAAAGATCGCCGGCTGGCGCCATGCCGTCGAGGCGACGATTGCGTACTAAATGCGTAATGCCACGGTAGAGTCGCGGCAATGCGTACGAGTGACGCCCTGGGGCGATGTCACGGAGCGCTATTCGTGCCGATAGGTAAAGATGCGAACGAGAGGGTGATGTGATGCGGTAGAGTCCAACGCGTCGAATGATGGTCTACGTCCCAGGTGTTTCACTGTGAATTTGGTAAGGCGAAGTATTTCTTTGACGGGAGCTGTGTGGGCATCTCACTGGTCTACGGGCTTGTGCGTACGGGTGCTGCGGTGGGCATCGGTATCGGCACCGTAGCCGCCGCGCTCCTGGCGGGCGGTATCTGCACGTTTTGGGGTCGTCTGCTCAACCGCAGGCTCATGGCCTTTATGGAAGAGCCTGCGAGTATGTAGACGCATTGAGCGAGAGGGGAGCGGCCATGAGGCAGCTGTTTGGAATTGATATCGGCGGAACGAGCGTTAAATGGGCGATTGTGAATGAGAACTACGAGTTTGGTGACCGTGGTTCGATTCCGACGGCGTTCGTCTCGGCCGATCAGCTGGTCGACGCGCTCGCGGCACTCGTAGGGCCGTATCGCGGACAGGTTGTAGGCGTGGGCATCTCGGCCCCGGGTGGCATCTTCGGTTACGAGGTCGATCCAGACGGGACGATCCATCGCGGTGGTGCGCTGCCGTACATGGACGGGTTTCCGCTTGGCCGAGCGCTGCGCGAACGGCTGGGGCTGCCCGTGACCGTTGTCAACGACGGCAAAAGCTGTGCGCTTGGCGAGTACGCTGCCGGCGCGTTGCGCGGCGTGGACGTGGGTTGCGTGGCGGTAATCGGTACGGGCATCGGCGGAGGCATCGTGGTTGACGGCCGGGTGCTGACGGGTGCGGGCGGCTTCGCGGGCGAGTTCAGCTTCCTGTCCAACAACGTAAGCGAACCGCTTGATCATCGTGATACGTTCGCGACTTCGAGCGGATGGCGCGGCCTGCAGAATCTCGTGGCAGTCGAACTTGGCATTTCGGATGAAGCTGAACTGGAGGCCCTCGATGGCCGACGGATCTTCGAGCTACTGGAGCACGGGAGCGCGTCCGAAGTCGCCGCCGTGCAGCGCGGATTGGATGCCTATGCTGAGCTGTTTGATCGTGTGCTTGTGAATCTGCAGTGCGTCATCGACCCGGCAGTCTTCGCGATTGGTGGTGGCATCAGCTGCCATCCCGCGCTGTTCGAGGCGCTCGACCGTAAGATGGATGACATCATGGCGCACTACACCGGTTTTCTGAAAGATATGCCTCGTCCACACGTGGTCCCGGCACAGCTGGGTAACGACGCCAATATCTACGGTGCCGTCGCAACTTGTTTGCGAGTGCTGTAAGTGCAGACCATCGATTGGTCTGGTGGCGATTATTGCGATTGGCCCGGTGGCGATTGCAGTCGCTGCCGGGTTAGAAAACTAGATGCTGAACGCTCGATATTATCGGCTGCGCGGTGCCCCGTCCCAAAGTAGTTATTTGGGACGAGGCTTTTTTGACTGCTATCATGGGTGGGATTGTTGCGACCAGCTAAAAGAGCCCTGTCCCAAATTAACTACCGAGAGGATCTGCCATGGAGCGCATCGCGAGTTTTTCCGTTGATCATCTGCTGCTTGAACCAGGCGTGTATGTGAGCCGCGTCGACCGCGATCCGGCGACCGGCGCCGCCGTTACCACGTTTGACCTGCGCTTGACCACGCCCAACAAAGAACCGGTCATGAACACGGCGGAGTGCCACACCATCGAGCACCTGGGTGCAACGTTCCTGCGCAACCATGCCGAGTGGTCGAGCCGCATTGTCTACTTTGGGCCTATGGGCTGCCGCACGGGCTTTTACCTTGTCGTGTTTGGCGAGGTGACGAGTGAGGAGATCTTGCCGCTCGTGCGCGAGTTGTTCGAGTTTGTTGCTGGCTTCGAGGGCGATGTCCCCGGTGCCGCTCCCGAAGAGTGCGGTAACTACCTGGACCAGAATCTCCCTATGGCAAATTGGCTCGCGCGTCGCTATCTCGACCGCGATCTGATCGATATCGACGAGGCGCACCTGCACTATCAGCAGGCGTAAAGGTTTCGTCGCTCAAAATGAACTCACTGGGCGCCTTCGCTTATGCGGGGTGCCTTTTTGTTGAGCGGACATGGCGGACGTTTAAAACCGCGCGTGATTGTTCTAGAATGTTTGTAATATCACACAAACGAACAGGAGCGAACATGCATATCTACTCTGTTACCGACCCCGAATTCAAATCCTATGGCCGCGTGTGGGACGACGTCCCGTCCAGCCTGACCGCCCCGCTCGTCGAGGCACTCTCCGCCACGCCCGTCCCCGAGGGCAGCAAGTACGTGGCTTCCGCACCCGAGTTCGAGCAGGTCGAGGGCGCCGACACGCTCGGCCTGCTTATGTATGGCGGCCGTCCGTTCCAGCTGGGCTGGTGCAACGGCCACAACACGAAGCTCAACTGCCTGGAGTATCACCGCGCGAGCGAGTTCAATCTGGGTGCTCGCGACTTTGTCCTGCTGCTGGCCAAGCGTGAGCAAATTATCGATGGCAAGCTCGACACCGCGCAGGTCAAGGCGTTCCGCGCGCCCGCCGGCACGCTCGTCGAGGTCTACGCCACCACGTTGCACTACACGCCGTGCATGGTCGACGACGGTGGCTTCCAGGTGATGGTTGCACTGCCCGCCGGCACCAACGGTCCGCGCCCCGAGGCTGCGGCCGACATGCCCGCGGCCGGTGATAGCTACTGCTACTGGAAGGCCGACAAGTGGGTTCTCTGCCACGCAGATAGTCCCAAGGCTGCCGAGGGCGGCTACGTAGGTCTCGTCGGCAAGAACCTCGACATCACCGTGGACTAGGGTCTTCCGTCTCAATCTGTAACAGTTGGCGCGCTAAATCGTCTCTATCTGTTACAGATCAAGACGAACCACGGGGGCTGCCCGAAAATCTCAATCTGTAACACCAGGCTCGGTTTTGACGGTCTAACTGTTACAGATCGAGACAAACCGGTCAAAACCATCACAAAGGTGCCTGTCCCCTTCGTGGTGGTTTTCCTACAGCTGACTGCGCAGGTAGTCAGCCATATAAGGAACAGCGAAGCGCACGTACCCGCGGCGGGCCTGTTCGATTACGCCGGCGTCGATAAGGCGCCGGCGATACTTTTGTGCGTAGTCGGGTGTGACCGACATGCGCTCGGCTACATCAGAAATGCGCGACACGGTGTCTTCGTCATCCGCCATTGCGGCAAGAAACGCAACGTCTTGGTCCGAGAGCGCGGCGAGCGTCGTCTCGCACACATCGTTTTCGAAATCGACCTTTGACGCCTCGATGGCTCCGTCGACTAGCTCTCGTGTTGCGCGTTCTCCTGCCTGGCAACGATTGGCGATGTTGTAACCGATGAGCTGCAACATGTAGGGCGAGCCCTGGGTTGCGCGAGCGGCATCTAGTCGAAGATCGCTTGGGATATCAAGGTCGAGTTCTTCGAAAGCCCGCTGGTAATAGGTGTCGACGTCTCCGACTGAAAGCGGTTCGAGTGTGACTTTGCGAGCGCGGTTGAGAAACGTCAGCACGCGGTCATTGAGCGTCGCCGAGACCGCTCCCGGAAGGCCCGCCATAACGAGTGCGACGTTGAGTCTCTCGCCGACGAGTTCTTGATAAGCGGTGACGAGTTGTCTGATCTCGGGCGAATTAGCCTGAAGCTCATCGATGAGGATGAGGATGCCATGTCCTTGCTCGGTTAGTTTGCGCGCCAGTTGCGTGAGCTTGAACTGGAAACTCTTGGTTTCCTGCACATCGCGCGTGAACTCAAGGCCGGCTGAGAAACCGAAGACGCTCAGGCTGCCGCCCGTGAGTTTAGGGAGATGGCGTTTGTTGGCATAGGGCTCGCCCGCCTCTTGGATTTTTTCAACAATGCGCTCGAGCATGTCCTCGGAGGCAACGGTGGGCGTGGCGACGACGAAGCCAAGCTTGCGAGCGCGATCGGCGAGCTCCCACAGGAGAACCGTCTTGCCGCTTCCTCGCTGGCCGAGCATGAGCATGGCGCGGTCTCGATTGCCCGGCTCCTGTTCAAGGCCGGAGATGAATGTTGAAATTACATTTCCTCGCCCAACGAGATAGGATGGGCGATTTCCAAATGAAGGGGAGAAGATGGTTTCAGTCATAAGTCTCCTTTCCTTTTTTTCCTATTTTTTCCTTTTTTTCCTATTCAGTCAAATTGACTACTGGTCGAGGGCGGCTTCGGGGGGGGGCTCATCGAAAAGAACCTCGACATCAACGAAGACCGGGACCTTCTGTCTCGATCTGTAACATCTAGCAGGCTAAATCGTCTCTTCCTGTTACAGAACGAGACAAACTGCAGGGGGCTGCCCGAAAATCTCGATCTGTAACACCAGGCTCGGTTTTAACGGTCTAACTGTTACAGATTGAGACAAACCGGCGGAGCGGACTATCTCTCGGGTCCAAACCACCACAAAGGTGCCTGTCCTCTTTTTGGTGGTTGGGTATCAGAAAGTGTCAGGCTCGGGCGGCTGCTGGGCGCCTGCGTGCGAAAAGAAGTGTCGACCTGCGCCGTTGTCGTTGAGCGGCGCGCTGTTTGTGGGGGATACTGAAACCACGACAAGCAGCGTATGAAAGGATCGATGCATGGCTTTCCGTAATGACTTTCTGTGGGGCGGCGCGACGGCTGCCAACCAGTGCGAGGGCGCCTACAACGTGGACGGCCGCGGCCTGGCCAACGTGGACGTGGCCCCGCACGGCTCCGAGCGCTTCGCGGTGGTCTCCGGCCAGCGCAAGATGCTCGACTTCGAGGACGGCTACTACTATCCCGCGCAGACCGGCATCGATTTTTACCATCACTACAAGGAGGACATCGCCCTCTTTGCCGAGATGGGCTTTAAGACCTTCCGCATGAGCCTGGCATGGACCCGTATCTTCCCCAACGGTGATGAGACCGAGCCCAACGAGGCCGGCCTGGCCTTCTACGAGGACGTGTTCCGCGAGTGCCAGAAGCACGGCATCGAGCCGCTCGTGACCATCACGCACTTCGACTGCCCGATTCACCTCATCAAGGAATACGGCGGCTGGCGCAACCGCAAGCTCATCGACTTCTACAAGAACCTCGCGACCACGATCTTCACCCGCTACAAGGGCCTGGTGAAGTACTGGCTCACCTTTAACGAGATCAATATGATCCTGCACCTGCCGTTTATGGGCGCGGGTCTGGTCTTTGAGGAGGGCGAGAACAAGGAGGCTGTCGAGTACCTGGCCGCCCACAACGAGCTCGTCGCCAGCGCTTGGGCTACCAAGATCGCCCACGAGATCGACCCCGAGGTCAAGATCGGCTGCATGCTCGCCGCGGGCAGCTACTATCCCTACAGCTGCCGCCCGGGCGATGTGCGCCAGGCCCAGCTCGACAACCAGGACAACTACTTCTTCGTCGACGTCCAGAGCCGCGGCTATTACCCGGCCTATGCCGTCAAGAAGCTCGAGCGTCTGGGTATCGATGTGGGCATGACCGACGAGGACCGCGAGATCCTGGCCGACAACACCGTCGACTTCATCAGCTTTAGCTACTACTCCACTCGCTGCTCCGCCGGTGCCGATAATCCCGATGTCGAGAAGACCCAGGGCAACGCCTTCGCCGGTGCCAAGAACCCCTACCTGCAGCAGAGCCAGTGGGGCTGGGCCATCGATCCGCTAGGCTTCCGCATTACCCTCAACGACCTGTACGACCGCTATCAGAAGCCGCTGTTCGTGGTCGAGAACGGTCTGGGCGCCAAGGACGTTGTTGAGGAGGACGGCTCCATCAACGACGATTACCGCATCGATTACCTGCGCCAGCACATCGCCGCGATGCGCGACGCGGTGACCGAGGACGGTGTCGACCTGCTGGGTTACACCACCTGGGGTCCGATCGACCTGGTCTCGGCCGGCACGGGCGAGATGTCCAAGCGCTACGGCTTCATCTACGTCGACCGCGACGACGCCGGCAACGGTACCCTCAAGCGCTCCAAGAAGAAGAGCTTCGACTGGTACAAGCGCGTCATTGCTTCGAATGGCGAGGACCTGTCCTAAGGGCACCGAGCCCCCCCCAACTGCATAGCTTCCTAGTCAAAGCGCCCGGCGAGCAGTTTGTGCTTGCCGGGCGTTTTGCCGTCCGCGGATTTTGGGACATGCGGCCCGTTTTTTGAGCCCGCCTGTCGGTACACTAAAAGCACTATGGGTACCCGCGAGCGACATATCGGCCATGCGGCCGCCCGATCCGCGCCGGTAGCGGATCCCAGGGGCGGCAGGCTCTTCGCCATGCCGCGATTCCTCGTTGGCATAACGCACCTGGTGTACCGTCGTCGCGCCTTCGTCATTGCCGGCGTCATAACCGCACTATTTCTTCTGCTTTTGGCGGTCTTGCCGGCGTCATTCGCTTCCGATCCCAAGCTCTCCAACACCGTGCCCATCTATAACGAGGTGTCCAAAGAAGTCGTGGACGGGCTTATCCATTCGAGCTCGATTCCGCTGCTCCTCGCTGCCGTCGCGTTCTCAATCTGGGGTGTGCTGGTCTATCTGCGCTGTCTGGATTACGTCTTGCGCCGGCGCCTCGTTGCCGTTGCCACCATCAGCGCCTTGTGGATGATCGAGGTCATCCTCAAGTACAAGTCGTTCACGCCGTTCTATGCCACCGTGCTGTGGTACCTGTACTACGTGCCCATGACGCTCATTCCGCTCCTCTACCAGCTGTGCGGCCTGCGCCTTGCAGGGTTGGAGCAACATCGTGCGGGTCGCCGCTACCGCACAGCCCTGTGGATCGCGGCCATCCTGCTCATTGGGTTTGTGCTTACCAACGATTTTCACCAACAGGTCTTTCATTTCGATCGCTCGAGTGAAACCTGGAGTAACGATTACACGTACGGCTGGGGCTATTTTGCCGTTCTGATATGGACGGCCTTTAACTTTGTCGCCTTTTTCATTTTGGTGGGTCGGTCATCGTCCTTCCGTATCCAACGTTTTTCGGGCACGGCGGCACTCGTGCTGCTGGGCGGCGCGTTCTTTGCCATTTCGTACGCCCTGCGCGTGCCTTGGGCATGGAAGCTCAACTTTTCGCTCGTCTATTGCGTGCTGTGCGTGGTGACGCTCGAGATTTGCCTCGATTGCGGCGTCATTCCGTCGTACCACGGCATTGCCAACATTTTCGACACCCTGCCGCTCGATCTTAAAGTTATAACGCGCGACCTGCAGGAAGTCTATGCCACGCCGGTATCAAAGCCGATTCCGGCGGGTGTGCGCGAAGAGCTGCGCGCTCAGGAGCACGGGCATGCCAACGCCTTTACCGTGGCGTCCGATCCCGATGTGATGTACCGCGCCTTCCCACTGCTAGGCGGATCGGCATTGCTCGCCCAAGACGTATCGGAGCTCAACGAGCTCAATCGCGAGCTGGCGTACCGGCGCATGGAATTGCAGCGCCAAAACGAGCTACTTACGGCCGACTAAGATCTTAAGACGCATCTTGCCGACCAGGAGGCCGAGGCCTTGCTGGTCAAAGATGTCGACCAGGCGCTTGCCCGCGCGCTCGATGAGATGTATGGGCTGCTGGGCTCGCTGCCGCCGTTAACCGATGAGGCATCCTCGCATGAGCGCTATCGCATGCTGCAATGTGCCAAGATGCTCGTCGCCTATTGCAAACGCAAGGGCTCGCTCACGTTGGCGCAGCATGGGGAAAGCGGATTTGACCGCGATCGCATCCAACTCATTGCCAACGAGCTGGCAAGTGACTTGCGCACCATCGATGTCGACTGCGCTTCGATCATCGCCATACAGCGTCCGATGCATGCCGGTACGGTAAGCGCGCTGTACGACTGCGTGTATGACTTTGCGTTTTTCGCCTACACCACCGATCATCCGGCACTCATGTACCATCTGAGCGAACACGATTCGTGCAGCGTGGAGCTGCGTGCCACACTCTTTTCCAACGACGAGGAAGACTTGTCGCAGACGCCCGCCGCGCACGAGCTCGAGGTTGCACTGCAGGGGCGTAACGTGGCGTATCGTCTTGAGGGCGAGGCCGGTCAGCTGCGTATGATCGTGCTGATGCCGCGGGCGGGTGAGTGATGATGCAGATGCCGCTTATCCTTCCCCAGATCGTTGCGCTCGATGTGCTCTTTGCCTTGGTGGCATGCCTGCAGACCATCCATGTTCCGCTCATCGCATCGCGTCGTTCGTCTTACAACCGCAAAGTGATTTGCGTCTATGAGTCGAGCCTTGTGCTGCACTTGATTATCTCGGCCGTCATCTTGTTCGCGTCGAGCGGGTCGTATCTGGTGGCGCCGCTCTATGTCGTCGCCGAGGCGGCGGGCGCGCTGCTATGGCTCAACGCCGCGATTGCCGCCTATGGCGTAGTCCTTATGGTGCATTATCGTCGTCCCGTCATGATGGTTGAGCTGCTGCTTGTTGCCGCCGCGACGCCGCCGGTTGTTTACGTCATGGGTTCGGCGTGGCCCGCAGTCCTTATCGCGGAGGGCGCGTTCTTCCTGTTCCGCTCCGTCGCGGCGCTTTTGATGGACGTGCGCAACCGCCAGGAGGACATCACGGCGTTTTCGACGATCGAGACTATTAACGTGATCCCCGTCGGCATTCTGTATCTGGATTCGAAGGGCCGCCCGCTGCTCATGAACCGCTGCATGCGCAGGAACCTTGTGGAGCTTCACATGCCCACCGACCTGCACGACATGAGCGATACGTGGGGCGGTCTTCGAAAACTCAGTGCGCAGATGCCCGAGAGCAGCAAAAACCGCGTTCGAATCGACCTGGACCGCTTTGGGGAGGCACGTGCGGTGGTCGAGGTTTCCCCCTCCGAGATTCGTCTGTTCGCGTGCGATGAGGTTATGGTTTCGGGCCGCCCCTTTGAGCGCATTATCGGCTTGGACGTGACGGAGTACGCACATGCCCACGACCGTCTGGCGCAGGCCAACCACCTGCTCGAGCTTGCGGGCCAAGAGCTCCAGGCCCAGATCGAAGAAGTCAAAAAGGTTGCCGACAATGCGGCCTACCTGCGTATGCGCGCCCGCGTACACGACGTGATCGGGCAGCGCCTGTCCATTCTCCATCGATACTTGGAGGAGGGGCGTCTGGATGACGAGTCGCTCGAGCAGATTGACCCGCTGCTGCGCTCGATTGCCGCCGACCTGCGTAGCGGTGGCGACAGCGAGCCGGCGGAGCAGCTCGGCGATATCGTTCATGCCTTTGGCCTGGTGAGCGTGCAGATCGATGTGGATGGATCGCTTCCGGACGATGCACACGTCGCTGCCGCCTTTTTGCAGATTATCCGCGAGGCGTCGACCAATGCCACCAAGCATGCGCAGGCTCACCAAGTCCAAGTGCGCCTGTGGCAGGAGGGGTCGGATGGCGGTGCCATTGCCCACATGACGGTATCAAACGACGGCGCGCCTGCTCCCGTATCGTATCGCGAGGGAACGGGTATTCCTGGTATGAGGCATGTCGCGCAAAATCTGGGCGGCAGCCTGGAGGTCCATGCCGCCCCGCCCTTTACGCTTGCGGTGTCCATTCCGCTGAACTCCAACGCAACGGTCCAAAGGAGAAGCTCATGATTCGTATCCTTATCGTCGAAGACCAGGCCATTCTGCGCGAGAGCCTCGCGCGCTCCGTTGGGGACCAGCCCGACATGACCGTTGTTGCCGCCATCGCCGATGCCTCAGATGCCTTGGACGTCGCGCTCAAGGAGCATCCGGACATGATTTTGATGGACGTGTGCACCGAGCACGATTCCAACGGCATCGTGGCGGCGGCGCGCATCAAAGAGCAGCTGCCCGAGTGCCGCGTCATTATCATGACGGGCATGCCCGAGATTACGTTTGTGGATCAGGCGCGCGAGGCAGGCGTCGACAGCTTTGTGTACAAGAACGTCGGCATCGATGAGCTCTTTGCCGTGATGCGCTCCACGCTGGCGGGCTATTGCACGTTTCCCAAGCCGCCCGAAAGCATCTTTTCGGGCACGGCGGCGCTCGACGACGTTGAGTTGTCGATTTTGCGCCTTGCCTGCGAAGGCAAGAGCCGTCGCGAGATCGCGGCCGAGTTGTTTATGAGCGAGGGCACCATCAAGCGCCGCATCTCGGAGATTCTCAACAAGACCGGCTACGACAACATCATGCGCCTGGCCGTGCACGCGGTAACGGAGGGCAGCATTGTTCCCAACATGGAGCGCTAACGCTCGGTACGCATCGGCATAAAAGCGACGGGGCCGCAGGATTAACTCCTGCGGCCCCGTCTGGTGTGCGCGGATGTGTCCGCCAATCCGCGGCTGATGTTACATGCCGTTACGCGATGGTTGCGCTGTAGGAGGCGACGTCCTCGTAGGAATCGGTCAGGTAGGCGTCGATGCCAATGGTCGTGTTGACCAGGTCGTCGAGGCTATCGAGCTCGCCGCTCGAGAACGTGAATTCCTCGGTGGCGTTGGTGCCGGGCATCAGGTGAGCCGAGAACCAGGGTTCCTTCATGGTGCCGTTGACGTTGGTCTTACCGCTGGGAGCGTAGAAGGTCAGGTCCTTGTCGCTCTTGTTGGTGATGTTGACGACAAAGCCGATGTCGCCCCAGTCGTCCTTGAACTT